>NZ_JBWJVQ010000161.1:7500-35464 GCF_056339875.1 Blautia sp. ZXY-1-C6 | reverse complement strand
TCGCAATCCGCTTTGCTACTTGCTCATAACCAAATAACTGCTTCGCAGTTTATCAGAATGCGCTTGCACGCCTCCTGATACAAGCAAGTCCCCACCCACTGCTTATTGCTTTTCGCAATTGAAGCAGGGGACTTACTTGATTTGGTTAAATTTTTTCCACCTTATATCCAAGCCCCCACACAACCTTCAGGTATCTTGGCTCCCTTGGATTAATCTCAATTTTTTCTCTGATATGCCGGATATGCACTGCCACTGTATTATCTGCTGCAACTGCTTCCTCATTCCAGATGTTTTCGTAGATCTGATTAATGGAAAATACCCTTCCCTGATTCTTCATCAGAAGAAACAGGATATTGTACTCAATAGGTGTCAGCTTCACCACATCACCGTCCACCCTGACTTCCTTCAGGTCATCGTTTATGCTCAGACCTCCTGTCTCGTAGATATGAGCATTCTCCACAGGTATTGCTGCTCCCAGCCTTGTATATCTTCGAAGCTGTGATTTCACCCTTGCCACCAGTTCCAGGGGATTAAAGGGCTTGGTTACATAATCATCTGCCCCTACATTTAATCCAAGGATCTTATCTGCATCCTCTGATTTCGCAGAAAGAATAATGATCGGAAGAGGATTCTCTTCCCTTATCTTCAAAGTAGCCCGGATGCCATCCAGCTTCGGCATCATAATATCTATGATCAGCAGATCCACCGACTGACTGCGCAATGCGTTAATCGCCTCCACACCGTCGTATGCCTTCAGGACCGTATAGCCTTCCTGCTCCAGATAAATACTGATTGCCTCTACAATGTCTTTATCATCATCACAGACCAGAATATTAGCCACTTTACACACCTCCCTCATCATCCGAAATGCCTGTCTGAAATCTCTCATGTACAGACATCCCGGCTTCTTATTTTGTATTTCTGATATTAGAATAATCGAAGCTTCTTAATATGAAAGGGACAAATTCTTAAGATTTTCTTATGATTATTCACTTTTCGCAGTCAAAATATCAGGCTGTTAATCTGTCACTTTTATCAGGCTCCTATTTTCATCCAATTCTTCTATTCGTTCTGCTATATACATTTTTTATCTCATCTTTTCTCTTTTTCTGACAGTCAATAATAGACTGAAAATCATTATATCATTTCACATATATTACTTCTATAGAATATTCTCTTCTGTTTCCCATTTCCACACCCATCACTGTTTATTCCATTCTCCATAACTCACAACCAATCTATAGCAACCCTCGTAAATAATACTTCCATCAACGCACCAGGGGATCATCGTTATATGTTTTTTGGTATTTTATTAACAATCTTCATACATATCGCATAATTTTTTATTGATTTTGTACAATATTATTTATTTTTCGGCAAAACAATGCTACAATGTTTTATAAGATTAGTGTACTGATTTATAACTGTTCAATGGTCTGCTAACCGCAAAGCTACTGAACAGTTACACGTTTTTTTTCAACGAGGGAGGTATTCTTATGAATCTGGAAAACATGACAAAAATCTACGCCCGTGGTGACAGCCGCATTCAGCTGAAGGTAATTCCCGGACATTTCGTCACATCTCAGTCACATATCACTCACTATCTGGATCTTACAACTATGAAATCCAGAACTGCCGAAGCACAGAATATTGCTCACGAACTGGCTGCTAATTATGAAGTATCTACTCCTGTTGATACCATTATCTGTATGGACGGACTGGAAGTAATTGGCGCATATCTTTCTGAAGAACTTACCAAAGCCGGCATTTTTTCCCTGAATGCTCATCAGACGATCTACGTGATTACTCCTGAATCCAGCAATTCCGGACAGATTATCTTCCGTGATAATTTTCAGCCAATGATCAAGGGCAAAAATGTACTGATCCTCAATGGTTCGATTACCACAGGCTCTACTTTGTCCAAAGCAATCGAGAGCATTCTGTATTACGGAGGCACTATCAGAGGTATCGCAGCCATATTCAGCAGAGTAGACAGCGTGGCTTCTCTCCCTGTATATTCTATTTTTAACACCAAAGATATACCGGACTATCATTCCTATTCATCTACAAAATGTCCAATGTGTCAGAGGCAGCAGAAAATCGATGCCATTGTCAGCAGCTACGGATATTCAGCTCTGTAAATCTTCGAAGTATTTTATAAAGAAATTGTTACCAGAATTGATGACTTTGTCTGGGGACCGGTGATGCTGATCCTGTTGGTCGGAACCGGTATCTTCCTGACTGTGCGCACCAGATTTCTTACATGGCGTAACCTTGGCTATGCACTGAAAAGCACACTCAGCAAGGAAGCCCGGCACCAAGAGCCGCGGACAGGGAGATGTATCACCTTTTTCCGCACTGACAACCGCACTGGCAGCCACCATCGGTACCGGAACTATCGTCGGTGTTGCCACAGCCATGGTTTCCGGTGGTCCCGGAGCTCTGGTATGGAACTTCTCCGATATCACCAACGCACTGATGGCTATCCCGAACCTGATCTGCATGCTCCTGTTAAGCGGCGAGATTGCCAAAGATGTAAAAGAATTCCAGCCGGAGATTAAAAAATAGTTACCCACATCATTCTTTTTATCATCCTGAAGTAAAATGCAGCCAGAACCTTGTTCCGTCAGGTTCTGGCTGCATTTTACAGAAATCTTGTACGCCGGGTACAAATAAACACTTACTTTATTGATGGCATACTTCCATATACTGTTTTACATCTGAAGCAATTGATATATATGGTGTTCCATATGGGATCCAGGTTGACTGAAAAGCATGATATACATCTGATTTTCCCGGCCATACTGTTCCTATCACATTATTATTTTCATCTAACTGATGAAACCAGGAACCATTTTTATGATCCAATACCTTATCATCCAGGTATCTCATAAACTCTTCATAATCTTTTGCATATTTCTGCTTATGAGTTATATGCCATAAGACTGCTGATGTATTGATTGCCTCTGCCAATGTCCAATGCATTCTGTCATGAACAACAGGTTTTCCATCCCAATCAGTCGTATACACAATTCCAGGATTTCCATCCACATTCCAGGAATCTTCAACTGCTCTGTTGTAGAGTTTCTCTGCAGCTTTTAAATATACTTCTGCAGAATCAGGGGTATCTTTATAAGAAGAATATGCCCACTGCACGATCAATCTGGCCCACTCAATTCCATGGCCCGGTGTTGCTCCATAAGGTTTAAAACGATCAGCAGGACATTCTTTATTGCAATCAAGATCAGCTTTCCATTCCTTTGTAAAATGTTCAGGTATTCTCCAGTCATTTGCGCTTGCCCATCCAATAACATGATCTATAATTCTTCCTGCACGTATTCTGTACTTTTCTTCTTTTATTGCATCTGCTACTGCCAGAAACGCTTCTACTGTATGCATATTTGCGTTAAGACCGCGATAATCATCAAGAACTGTAAATTCTGTATTCCAGGTATCATAAGTAAGTCCCTGTTTTTCATCCCAGAACCGTTTATCAAATAATTCCAATGCATCTTTAAGCAGAGTTTCTGCATCTTTTTCTCCTGCCAGCAAAGCAGAAGAAGCAGCCAGAAGAACAAATGCATGAGCATAACACTGTTTATCTGGCAAGAATTTATTATCTGGTGTAATTCCCGGATACCATCCTCCATTTTCACGATCTTTCAGTTCTTCCAGTAATCCATGTACAGCACCATGGACCAGTGCCGGACTTTCTTTATCCCCAAGCATGATTCCCATACTATATACATGGACCATACGGCATGTGATCCATGTTTCTCTGTTTCTGTCTTTCCATGGTGTTCCATCATCCCCAAGGAAATAAGCACTTCCTCCCGGTGATAAAAATCCTTTTCCAAAATTTAAAAGATTTTTCTGCAATTCACCTAAGAACATTTTATTTTCTTCTGTATCTATCTGATATTTTTTACCCGAATTTTCCATCTTAATCTTACCTTTCACTTCCAAAAAATTTCATTTTCTCTTATAGCACAAAAAAGCACCTCATACCGAGGTGCCTCATGTAGCAGGGCTACAAGGATTCGAACCTTGAACTGACGGAGTCAGAGTCCGTTGCCTTACCGTTTGGCGATAGCCCTTTATGTTTTGTTTTCGCTACTTCGTTCGCGACAATTGGTATTATATAATAGTCTTTCAAAAAATGCAACCCCTTTTTTGAAATTTTTTTAATTTTTTTTATTTTTCTTCAAAAACATGAAAATACCGCCTATTTCCCGGAGTTTTTTTATGTACTCTGGGAAAAATTATGCTATAATCAATAAAAACTTATTGCTGCTTCTGATATACTCTTTCTTAAATATAACAATTCTCGTAACTGGTGTGCCGACAGGTTGACGCAAGATTGTTTCAAGAATCAACTTGTCGGCACACTAGAAACTTGCTATAGAGATCAAAGCAGCAGGAAATCTTAATAATAATTTCTCCAGACTATATATTATGATACTGAGGTCAAAAGCTATTCAGCCCTGGCCTGATATCTGTAAATTGCGATAAACAGTTACACCCGAGATATTATTATGAACCCAAAAGGAGAGCTATATATGAGAGCTAATAATCTTACTCTGCTCACAGACCTTTATGAACTTACTATGATGCAGGGCTATTTTAAGAACCCAACAAACCAGACTGTTATCTTCGATATGTTTTACCGTACCAATCCATGCGGAGGTGCATTTGCCATCACTGCCGGACTGGAACAGATGATTGAATATATTGAGAATCTTAAATTCACAGATGAAGATATCGAATATCTCAGAAGTCTGAATACTTTTGAAGAGGACTTCCTTGAATATTTAAGCAACTTCCGTTTCACAGGTGATATCTATGCAATTCCTGAGGGAACAGTTGTCTTCCCAAGAGAACCGCTTGTCAAAGTTGTAGCACCTATCATGGAAGCTCAGCTTGTAGAGACAGCAATCCTGAATATCATCAATCACCAGAGCCTCATTGCTACCAAAGCAGCCCGCGTTTGCTATGCTGCAAAGGGTGATGCGATCATGGAATTTGGTCTGCGTCGCGCCCAGGGACCGGATGCAGGTATCTTTGGCGCACGTGCCGCAATCATCGGTGGATGTGCCGGTACTTCCTGTGTTCTCACAGGCAAAATGTTCGACGTACCGGTCCTTGGAACTCACGCACACAGCTGGATCATGAGCTTCCCGGATGAATATACCGCATTCAAAACCTATGCCAAACTTTATCCGAATGCCTGCACCTTACTGGTAGATACCTATGATGTCCTGAAATCCGGTGTTCCAAATGCAATTCGTGTATTTGAGGAAATGCGCGAAGAAGGTATTCCGCTTACCAAATACGGTATCCGTATCGACAGTGGTGATCTTGCCTACCTTTCCAAAGAAGCATATAAGATGCTTGCTGCTGCCGGATTTGACGATGCAGTTATTTCCGCTTCCAGCGATCTGGACGAATATCTCATTGAGAGCCTGAAGGCTCAGGATGCCAAGATTAATTCCTGGGGTGTCGGAACACGACTGATCACCGCTAATGATAATCCTGCATTCGGCGGTGTATACAAACTTGCTGCTGTCAAAGATGCAGACAGTACCGAATTCACACCTAAGATCAAGCTTTCCGAAAACACAGAGAAAGTAACCAACCCTGGAAATAAAACCGTATATCGTCTCTATAATAAGAAAACCGGAAAAATCAGAGCAGATCTTATCTGCCTTGCTGATGAAAAGCTTGATGCAGATCAGAACATGGTTCTCTTTGATCCAATCGATACATGGAAAAAAACAAAAGTTCTCGGCGGAACCTATGAAGTACGCGAACTTCTCGTTCCTGTTATCAAAGAAGGTAAACGAGTCTATGAATCTCCATCTGTTATGGAGCTTCGCGATTACTGCCAGAAAGAGCAGAATACTCTCTGGGATGAATCCAGACGTTTCGTAAATCCTCAGAAAGTATATGTAGACCTTTCTCAGAAACTCTGGGATCTGAAAAAAGACCTTCTGGAAGAAATTAGTGAGAAAGCTCTCGACTGAGCATAAACTCAGATTAAGAGTAACAAAACAGACAAGTCCCCGGCTCCAACCGCAAAAATCAACAGGCAGTTGAAGCCGGGGACTTACTCTTTGATTCAGTTAAAACATATGCTGACATCACAGATTTCGCTTTTAGTCCCAACTCTCATATTTGGTCCAAAAAGCCCTACACCGGATGTAACGATATTATGCATATTTCCTTTCTTCAGATAACCACAGGGATTTTCCCAGAAGAATCTGATCACAATATTTCCCGGAAATACCTGTCCGTCATGGGTATGTCCGCAGAGATCTACGTCCACACCTGTATCCGCCAGTTCCTGAAGTTCTCTCGGCTCATGATCGATAACCAACACTGGCAGTGACACATCCATACCCTCTGTGATTTCCTGCGGAGTCTTTCGTTTATCAATCCCCCGTCCGGGACGCTCATAATCCGGTCTTCCATACAGATAAAAGGAATCATCAATGAGCACATACTCATCTCTCAGAAGCGTAATCCCCGCTTTCTCCAGAAACTCATCCATCTCCGGGGTACTCTCTTTCTTTTCCTTACTGCCAAAGGTAAATCCCGCCAGAATCTTTTCCTGGATATCGTGGTTTCCGTAACATGCATACACGCCATACTTCGACCGAATCCCTCTCAATATCTCCGCCAGTTTTTCCGGATCATCCAGTGCCTCATATTCATTGTCAAAAATATCTCCTGCCACTACCACCAGATCCGGTTTCTGCTCATTGATCTTCTCTGTCATCTGCTCCATCTGCTTGCATCCAATATTATATCCCAGATGAAGATCTGCGACCAGAACCACATTTAACTCCTTCATATTTCCTGCCTTTTTATCAACAGAAATATTGTACTTCGTTGTATGTATATTTCCAACACTGAGCACTCCGTAAATACTGACTGTTGAAATGATCACCGCACAGACAGCTCCCACAACAGCAGTTCCCATATTACTGAAAAGCAATTCTCTCCCCGGAAAGGCAAAATTTCTAAGAGGATATTTCAGTAACAGTCTCAATCCATCCGCGATTCCCAGAGTCATAAGTGTATACATCAAAACACCGAGCCAGTAATTACTCAGAAGCTTCATAAATCTCCTGAATCCTGATGCAGGTGCCATAAATGCGATCAGTATACTAAACACTACAAATAAATATACAAGTCCTATCCCCCTGCACACCCACACATTCTGAAAAACCGTATGCAGTACCTGAAACCAGTGCACGCTGCGAAGCAGGATATATACACACACCAACAGATAAAACGGTGCCAGATATATTGCAGCCATATAATATATCTCCTTTCCAACTCTCATTACCATGACAATTTCATTACTATAAACAACTCCAGAAAATCATAACTGCTTCTTATTATACAAAAAAGAATCCTCAGCCGCCACCATAAGCTGCTGAAGATTCTATGAATTATTATTTTTTTATTATGATTGCGCACTACATCCCAAATATATGCTACAGATTTTACTGTTCCATCTGTCTTCCCAGAAATCCGCTTGCTGTTCTGATGAGCATCTTCTCTGATTCACCCATCACATCCTTTTCATTCTTTCCCAGTAAAAGCACAGATCCTACTGTATCTCCTGCACTGATAATAGGCTGCATGATCTGGGAATACAAAGGTTCTCTCTGTTCCTGAGTCACAGGTATCCTGCTTCTGTCATTTCCGTTAGCAAACACAGAGCTTCTTTCCGTGATTGCATCTTCCAGAGCTTTGCTGATAGGTTTTCCCATATATTCCCTGCTTCCCTGTCCCGCAGCAGCCACTACCTGATCGTGATCTGTGATACACGCTACCATCCCGCTTGACTGCGCCAGCGCCTCTGCATATTCCTTTGCAAAGACATTCAGTTCTCCGATAGGGGAATACTTTTTCAGAATAATCTCCCCCTCCCGGTCAGTAAAAATCTCCAGTGGTGTCCCCTCTTTTATCCGCAGCGTTTTTCTGATCTCCTTAGGAATGACCACACGCCCCAGATCATCTATGCGCCGAACAATTCCTGTCGCTTTCATGCACTTTTCTTCCTCCTGTTTTTCCTTTTATCGAAGTTTACTGTCTTTGTACCCTTCAGTTTCCATATCATGTGTTGTATGGTTATTATGTGGAAAAACAGGCAGAATATACATTTCTGTATTTACAAAAAATGCCATTTAACTGCAATCAAGCGGTTATTTCCCGGAAAGTAATTCCATCAGTTCCTCTTTTGTGAAGCTGCCTCCGTTAAGCCCTTCGCCCTCCAGGATCTGATCTGCCAGTTCACGTTTCTTTTCCTGCAGTTTCAAAATATTTTCTTCAATCGTATCCTTCACAATCAGCTTGTATACATTCACTACATTCTTCTGACCAATTCTGTGTGCTCTGTCCGTTGCCTGATTCTGCACTGCCAGATTCCACCATGGGTCAAAATGGATTACAATATCTGCTGCCGTCAGATTCAGACCGGTTCCTCCTGCCTTCAGAGAAATACAGAATACCTGTGTGTCATCTGTGTTAAAGTTCTCTACCATCTGTGCACGCTTCTCCTTACTTGTAGAACCAGTCAGCATATAGTAACTGATCTTCTCCTCTTCAAGGCGCTTCGCAAGATGGTCAAGCATTGTCGTAAACTGCGAAAACAACAGAATCTTATGTCCGCTCTCCACTGCATTACTGATCATATTCAGGCACATATCCACTTTTGCAGAATCTGCTTTATAATCTGCAAAAATAAGAGACGGATCACAACAGATCTGGCGCAATTTTGTCAGCTCTGCCAGAATTGTAATCTTTGAGGTCTTAAATTCTTCTTCGGACTGCTTATCCAGCATCAGCATCATCCGTTTCACATGTGCATCATAAAGCTTCTGCTGCTCTCCTGTTAGCTGTACAAACATATTCTCTTCCAGCTTATCCGGCAGATCTGTAAGCACTTCCTTCTTCAATCTTCGGAGTACAAACGGTCGGATCATTTTCTGCAGACGTTTCATTGCATCTTCATCTGAATTCTGAACTGCCGGAATTTCAACTTCTTCCCTGAACTTCTTATAACTGTAAAGGAAACCGGGCATCAGATAATCAAATATACTCCACAATTCACTCAGGCGGTTTTCCACCGGAGTTCCTGTAAGAGCCAGCCTGAAGTCTGCCTGAACCTCTTTTACTGCTTTCGCAGCCTGAGTGTTTGCATTCTTGATATACTGAGCTTCATCAATAATCTCACATCTGAACTTATATCCTTCATATTCGCTGATATCCCTTTTCAGCAAATCATAGGAAGTCAGAAGAATATCCTCAGAATCTGCTTCTGCCAGGATCTGTCTTCTCTCTGCTGCAGTCCCGGTCACCATCTTTGCTGTAAGCTCCGGTGCAAAACGTTGAATTTCACTGCTCCAGTTATACACCAATGATGCAGGAGCTATAATTAATGTATTTTTTTGCAGCTTTCCAGTTTGTCCATCTGCCTTCTTTCCATCAGCTTTCTGCGCCTCTGCTGCCTTGCACGCCTGTTCCACTGTCTCAATTTCACTCTGCATATTTAACATTGCAGTTTCTTTTACTGCTATATTTTCAACAACAGTATTCCTTCTTTCCAGAAATTCTGACAGTAGAAATGCAATCACCTGCAACGTTTTTCCAAGTCCCATATCATCTGCAAGTATTCCGCCGAATCCATTATAATTCAATGTCTTAATCCACAGAAATCCCCGTTTCTGATACTCCCGCAGAACTTTATCCAGGCTCTCCGGCACCTCAAAATCATTATCCTCAATGGTCTTCATATTTCTTACCAGCGACTTAAAAGATTTATCCTTTACTGCCGAAACAACCGGATTCTCTTTCAACTGTGCATCCAAATACAACGCACGGTACTTCTGTACTTCAATCTTATCCTGCTTCATCTGCTTATCCGTCAGCTGAAGCCCTGCCCTGAGTTCTTCCACTGTATCCAGACCCGAGTCTGCTGCATTTACAAAAGCTCCGTTTTTCAGACGATAGAACTTTTTCTTCTTATTATATCTGGAAAGAATGTCAATCAGTTCTTCCTTTGAAATATCTCCTGCTGTCATACTCAGCTCCAGCAGATTTCCACTCAGGGAAACACCTACTGTAACCTTTGGCGAATTCCGGACTTCAATCCGTCTCAGCGCATCAGAAATAAATACTTCTCCCACTGCCTGCAGTGCCTGAATTCCTTCTGTCAGAAATTCATATTCCATCTCTTCATCATCCGCAATTACCGCACACTGTTCAAATGGATTAAAAGCATTCGAATATTTATGGATCACATTTCTGACAACTGTTTCTCTATTCATATCCCTTGCTGCAATATCGTCCGTTGTATATAAAGAAAATTCCCTGTCTCCATACTTAACAGTCGCCTTACATGTAATCATATTTTCCTGCGGTGCATCCAGATAAAATCGAAACTCCGGTTTAACCATTCCATAATTTTCCGGATGAAATTCAACCATTCTGCATTTAAAAAACTTCTGGATCACCGGTAAAAGTTCCTGACAGAATGCCGGTACATCTTTATTTTCTATAAACGCTTTCTCACCGGGAATCAAAGACAAACTGTCCAGAAAATCCTTAACAGGTAAAAGCTCTTCTACATTCTCAATATAAATCTTTTTATCATAAAAGCAAATTTTATACTGTTCCGTATTTGCTGCACACGTAAATTTGCTTACCTTCAGTTCAATTCCCTGCTTTGCACCTGTTATGGTCATTTTTCTCGGAAGATGTTCTCTGGTTATTTCCCAGGTTGTGTTTCTGGTTCCTATAGATTCTCCCTGCAATGTCTTTCCTTCCATCAAAAGCAAAAATTCTGCCAGTTCATTTCCTGACAGCTCCAGATGCCTTACCTTTTCCAGAGTTCCCATATAGTATCCATAATAGGAAGAGGATCTGTGAAATTGTCTGTTGTTGTCTGCCCATTTACAGATAAATTTCGCAAGCGGTCTGGATTCCTCGGCAAAGGATTCTATTGTATGGACAAACTGAAGATTTTTCCCATATTTATAATCATCCTGATTTGCTATATGAACATCAAAGGAAAATGCATCCTTCAGTACGTACATTTTATTAATTCCTATTTTAAATTCTACTGTAAATGTTCTTCCGTCAAAATTAAAATATGGTTCCAGCCTTACTTTTCCATAAGTGCTTCCCTGAATCAGTGGAAGAGACTTCGCAACTGCCTGCTTCTGCAATAATGAAGCCAATTCCGGCGTGGTATGCATCTGCACTCCTTTTCTGATCGTATGGGTCAGGCCACCTTTTACAATTTTTTCTACAGATTGTCCGTAATCATAACTATCCATATCATTTTCATAATCATTATATTGCAGAAGAACCGCTACACAATGTTTACAAAGTCCACCATATTCTGCATATGCCCGACATTCACAATAGCAGGTATCAACTTCATCATTCTCTGTATCGATTGATACATCTACTTCATAGATATTTCTTCCACTGCCTTTTACAGATGCAACAATTTCATCAGACGCACCCATATTTTTTACATCCATATCCAAAACTTTTCCTGTTGCATAAAGTTCTGCACCTTTACTGTATGATGAAGAATTTGCCATATATCTGATCTGAGTTTTTGAAATCATATTTCTATACCTTTCCTGATACAATTAAAAACTTTTTGTATCATTTTCCCGGTTAAACCTGAGTAAAAAAAGAATCCCTTCACCAGGCAGTTTCAATCTCTGCTTAAAGTGAAGGGATTTCCTCATCCATCGTTATTTATTTTACACGATAACCTTCGCAACTGCAAGACCATAAACTTTAAGTTTATCGCTGCCATTGCCATAAATCCAACTGATCTCGCCTTCCGGTACGGGAATGCTTACAGCTTCTGTTCCGAAATTCTGATAAATATAATATTTCTCATTTTCACACTCTCTCACTGTAATCTCCAGTGCATCCGGGATTTCTTCTTTGATTCCGCAGGAAACGCCGCTGTCTTTGAGCACTTTTTCAAGGAAGTCTCCATAGAATTCTTTATCAGCATCTGCTGCCACATACCATGCCTTACCTTTGCCATATTCATTCACTGTCAGGCAGGAATAGCCTTCATAGAAATCACTTCCGTAGGTCATTAAAGTACGTGCTCCGCGAAGCTCCACAAGGTCGCACAGATATTTACATGTATAAGTCTTATCCAGTCCAAGTTCATTGCCAGCCACAGGAACAAAAGAATTTTCTTCCCAGTCATAAAGGCCGTCAATTTCTGTGCTTCTGATTCCCAGCACATCCATCAGACCATGAGGAGTTCCTTCCAGATAACACCTGTCTGTGTCATCTGCAATTCCGGACCAGTAACTTGTGATCAGTGTACCGCCGTTTTCCACGAACGCACGAATCTTTTTGGCAAAACCTTCCTTGAACATATAAACCATTGGAAGAGCCAGTACTTTATATTTATCCAGTTCACAGGTCATATCGATCACATCCACATTGACGCCCTGCTTACGGAAACCTCTATAGAATTTCAGCATTGCTTCCAGATAATGAAGCCCTTTATTTCTGGGTCCCTGGCTGTCCTCCATTGCCCACTGGCTGTCCCAGTCATAAAGCATGGCAACCGAGCTGTTCACAGTTGTTCCTGCCAGTTCTTTTAACTCTTTCAGAACTTCTCCAACCCTGGAAACTTCTTTAAACACTCTTGTATCATTTCCACCGTAATGATCGATCACTGCTCCGTGGAACTTCTCAGAAGCACCTCTGCTCTGGCGGATCTGGAAATAAAGAGCACCCTCTCCGCCATGTGCAATTGCCTGCATGGACTGTGCAAAAAGCATTCCCGGTTTCTTTAATTTGCTCACACTCTGCCAGTTTGTAGAAGTCGGGCAGGATTCCATCTGGAAAAACGGCTTTCCTTTCAGAGAACGCATCAGGTCATGGCACATTCCATTGTCATAAGCTGTATCGATCACAGCCTCTTTATGCCATGTAGGATAGGTATCCCAGGAAACCACATCTATCTCTTTCGCAATCTTAAAATAATCTAAACCTCCAAAATAATGCATCAGGTTAGCAGTAGTCGGAAGTGTGCTTCCTCCCTCTCTCAGTGCTGCAATCTCATGATGAATGAAATCAGCAGTCTGATGAGTGACAAAGCGTTTCCAGTCCAGATTCAGTGCATGAAGCTGTGTCTCACCAATCTTAGACGGACTCTCAATCTGGTCAAAGCTGTTATAGGTATGACTCCAGAAAGTGGTACACCACTGATCATTCAGGTTTTCAATAGTCTGGTATTTCTCTTTCAACCAGTTACGAAATGCTTCCTGACACAATGGGCAGTGACATTCTCCGCCATATTCATTGGAAATATGCCACAGGATCACACCCGGATGTGTGGCAACCTCCTGCGCCAGCTTTTTGTTAATAATATGTACCTTCTCTCTGTAAACAGGAGAAGTATAACAATGATTATGTCTGAATCCAAATAACGCTCTGTGACGCGTTTCATCTACACGAAGTACCTCCGGATACTTATCTGCCATCCATTTTGGTCTTGCACCTGACGGTGTAGCCAGGATTGTAGAAATTCCTCTTTTATAAAGCTTATCAATGATCTCCTGCAGCCATCCAAAATGAAATACACCTTCTTCCGGCTCCAGTGTGGACCAGGAAAAAATCCCAAGGCTTACTACATTACAGCCAGACTCCTCCAGCATATCAATATCTTTTTCCAGAATATCCGGTCTCTTTAACCACTGTTCCGGGTTGTAATCACCGCCATGGAGCAGCTTATCCGTTCTAAAGTCCATACCTGTTCTCCTCTTAACTCTCTATTTTCAATCGTTTTCTTTTTCATTATCATATTTAAACTCTATCCAATTTCAAAACACTCTCTTCTCGCTGCTCATTACTTTTCTCAGTCAAAGCAGACGGGATTTGATTTCATTCTTCTTACAGAATATGGTTTGCAATTACTCCAAGTTTGTTTGCGCAACCGATTGTTCATATTTTTAGTATATTCCTTTATATTAATAAAGTCAATTAGCCATTATTATCTAATTTCGAATCTCTTTTTTGTCATATCACACAATTCATGACTGCTTTTTCCATTTTTCAAACACACACACGAATCCTGCTTGCAGGATTCCTCCGCCTGTGGCGAGTCGCTTCAGCGACATAATTCCTCTCTTCCACAATGCGATCCTGCCCGGGAACTTTTTATGTTACAGAAACATTATGAAGTAATTTCCCATGAAAAAAATCCTCTGATTATTGATTCTCCAATAATTACAGAGGATTTTTCATTTTTCTACTGTGTTGACTCACGCAGCATCACCTGATAATTCAGTGTCAACGTATCCTCCAAAGGCTTCTCCCCGAGGATGTTCAGTAATTTCGCACATGCCATCTTTCCCAGTCTTACCGTATCAAAGCGTATACTGGTAATCGGTGGATTATTATATTCCAGATTCTTACTGTCATACATACTGGCTATTTTTATTTCTGCAGGAACCGATATTTTCTTTTCCCTCAGACTGCTCAGACACATGCTGCAGATCACATCATCCATACAGACAATACCATCCGCGCCTTCTTCAAGCAGTCTCTTCACAGCATCAGATACTGCTGCCTGATTATCCGTATCCATGAAGATCAGATTTTCGTTAACAGAAACTCCCATTTCCTCATGTGCTTCCAGAAAACCCTGATATCTGCTTCCGGTAACATTGTAGGACTGATTTCCACCCAGAAGTGCCAGATTCCGAAAACCTTTCATCAACATAATACTTGTCAGTTCTTTTCCGGCTTCCTGGTTCTTGTTATCTACAAACGGAACTTCCGGATCTGAAGATGGGCCGATCAATATATATGGTTCCTTACAGTTCTTCAGATATTTCTGTACCTTGGAACTTACCACTGCTCTGCTTACAATGATCCCATCGACTTTTCGATTTGCCTCCAGTCTCTGTATCTGCGATACATCTGCTCCATCAATCATAGAAATAATAATATCATACTCATAGGAGGAAGCCATCTCACAGATTCCATTCATACAGTCTTTAAAAAAAAGAAACTCTGTGGCAACATAATCCTTCGGCATCAGCAGTGCAATATTATAAGTTTTACGCTGTGCCAACCCCTTTGCTACAACATTGGGTCTGTAATCATGTTCTTTTATAAATGCCCGTACTCTGTCTCTTGTAGCCTGACTGATTCTTCCCTTTCCTGAAATAGCACGTGATACCGTAGTCTTACTTACCCCAAGCTCCCGGGCGATATCTTCTATTGTATATATCTTCTTTTCTTCTGTTTCCATAAAATACCCCACTTTTTGCGCAACCACTTGATTATATTCTATAAAATAACAAAATACTCAAGCACTTACAAGTAACTTTTAAAGAAGATATACCGGCAGTTCCTCATTAATATGAACAGAACCTTTTGCTGTTTTTTTCTTTTCTTCTGTAACAGATATTGTTTCCGGTTTCTCTGCCTCTTTTGTGGATACAACGGGCTTCTTTACGGTTTTCCCGGCACCTGCATTTGCTGCACGCCGAATACTCTCCCTGCCTACTGACATAATTCCATGACCTCCTCTGCCAATCTCGTATATTCCCTGGCACTTCTGCTTGATTTTTTATATTCCACAACCGGAATACTGTTATCCTGTGACCATTCTACAGAGCTGTCCACTCTGATGATCTGCTCAAATACATGAATATCCTCAAGTTCATGCAGTGTTTCCATTGTCTGTTTATAATAACTCTTTCTTGTATCTACCTTTGTCACTGCAATTCCGGCAACTTCCAGTTCCGGAGTAATCTGCTTTACTTCATTAAGAAATTCAAACATATTCGCAAGTCCGAACATTCCCCATGGACTTGCCTCAACAGGAATAATTACCCGGTCTGATGCACAAAGGATATTCATCACCCAACCACCCAGCGTAGGAGGTGCATCAATCAGAATATAGTCATAATTTCCTGCATCCTTTATCTTCTGAATGCATTTTCGCAGGATAAATTCTCTCTGCCATTTTGTAAAAAGTTCATATTCTATAGAACTCATCAATGTAGACGATGGTATCAGATCCAGATTTTCGTAGGGAGTATGTACCACATAACCGCTGAGCTCTTCCTGTTTTCCGATTGCGCAATACAGATTCTTCTCTCCTTTCGCCTGCTCCAGCACCCAGTTCTCCGGAAAAAAAGCAAGAGAAAGATTTAACTGCATATCTCCATCGATCAGAAGAACCTTTTTCCCTGCCTGAGCCATCGCCGCTCCAAGGTTTGAACAGGTTGTGGTTTTTCCACTTCCACCCTTATTATTTGTAAAACATATCGTTATGGTTTTTCCCATGGAACTGTCTCCTTTACCACTTACTTTACTTGTATTATAGGAGATTTATCATATAGATTCAACTGTTTTCCTCATCTTCACAACCCTGTAACTCATTTGCATTGCCGGACAAACATTTCTTTGATTCCCAAAATAAGCCCTTGATTTTTTGTTTTTTTGTGCTATAGTATTTATATACTTGATATGTAGTTTTTAAAACTATGTTATATTGTTTTCATTATATTTATCTGAATGAATGGAGGCGTTTTTATGAAATTTAAATTAAAAGATCCCGGAAGTGCGATCACTCATGGTATTGCCCTTCTTCTCGCTGCAGTCGGAGCAGTTCCTCTTATTATCAAGGCAGCGCGTTCTTATGATGTGCTCCATATTGTTGCTTTAAGTATTTTTATCCTTACCATGGTTCTGCTCTATGCAGCCAGTACCATTTACCATTCTGTAGATTCTACAGAGAAGGTCAATCGACGGCTGCGAAAAATGGATCACATGATGATTTTTGTGATGATCGCCGGAAGCTATACTCCTGTATGCCTGATCGTTCTTCATAACCGCATTGGATATATTCTGTGCGCGCTGGTATGGAGTATTGCAGTCCTCGGCATTATCTTAAAGGGCTGTTGGATTACCTGTCCCAAATGGTTGTCCTCTGTACTGTATATCGCCATGGGCTGGCTGTGTGTACTGGCATTTGTTCCAATCTTCCATGCACTCCCACGTGCAGGATTTGACTGGCTTCTTGCAGGCGGAATCATTTATACCATCGGTGGTGTGATCTATGCATTAAAAGTTCCGCTTTTTAATTCCAGACATAAGAATTTTGGTTCCCATGAGATCTTTCACATCTTTGTTATGCTTGGAAGTGCCTGCCATTTCATTGTCATGTACTTTTTTGTTGCTCCACTACCTGTATAACCGTCAATTTGCCAATAAACAAAACAAGGGGTTGCGGCACCGGATTTTTTCCGGTGCTACAACCCCTTAACAATACAATTTTCTCTGCTGCAGCATAATCCCTGCAGGAAAGCTTTTATATTACACAGCTACTCTTCTTTCCGGATACAATCCATAGGATCCATATCCCACGCCAAAATATCCATAATAGCTCTTCGCCTCTGCGAACAGCGGATCATATACTCTGCCTCCGATTTCAGCCCAGCAATGACCGCTTCCGTCAGTTGCCGTTGTATCTACGCAGACATAAACATTCTTATATCCAAGAGCCTTTGCAAGATAGGCAAACGAACAGGCATCTGAGAAACAGTCCCCGCCTTTTCCGCTCAGTATCAGATAATCGTTTGCATATAACGCAGGCCATGCAGTCTGATTATAAAATATTCTTCTGGTATCGTAATAATGCTGATACATTACCCATCTGAAACAGGTTTCAAATTTCTCACTTTTTGACATACTCGGTTTTGTGATCTTGCTGACAACATCCTTTGCTCTCTGCAAAGTCTCATACTCATACGCTTTGGTGGAATTCATTTTCTTTCCATTTGGATAATAAATCGTCTTTCCTTTTTTCCAGGCTTCCAGAATTCCCTTTTCTGTACAATAATAAATTGTATTTCCAACTTTAACTGTTTTCGTTCTCAGAACACCCTTGTCACTGAAATAGTAATATTTTCCGCTGATTTTCTTAACGCCACTGTAACGTATTCCATTGGAACCAAAATAATATTTCTTGTTATTGTATTTGATCCATCCGGTTTTCATAAATCCTTTTGGACTGAAATAATAAACTTCACCATGGATTTTACGCATTCCTGTAAGATACTGTCCATCTTTAAAATATTTCTTATTTTTTGTTCCATACTCATACCAGCCATTTTTCACCTCCGGTATGGGTGTTGGTGCAGGTGTCTCGATTGGTGTTACATCCGGAGCCGGTGTTTCAATCGGGATCGGTGTTACAGTAACATCCGGTACTTCTGCTGCCATGGCCGGAACACTGCCCATCACACATACTGCGCATACTGCAAGCCATTTTGTCATCTTTTTCATTTTCTCTTATCCTCCTTATCTGACGGGTTCAGAAGCTCAGCAACTCCAGTTTTTTATTTCTGGTAAATTGTTTAATCTCATATTCACGTCTCATCGCTTCTTCTTTTGTTGAAAATCCTTCATAATATACAAGTGTAACCGGTCTTTTGGTCCTTGTATATTTCGCGCCGTTCTTTCCCTCGTTGTGTGCTTTCATACGTTTTTGCAGACAGTTTGTCCACCCTGTATAAAGAGTCCCATCTGCACATTTAACAATGTAAGTATAATTCATCATAATCACCCGACAGTCATATATTATAATCAAACAACTGTCTTATTGTCTGGAATTGCATTATTTGAAATTTTTTATAATTTATGTAAAGGACAACTGCTATCTTTTGCGGTCGTCCCTGTTTCTATAATAAACAGTCGGTTTAAAACACGTATATCATCCGGACACATATTCTTTCTGACAGCCAGATCTCTCAGCACCAGAAATACCAATATGTCAAAAAAGCAGGCAGGGAAACCGACTGCGGATTTTCTTTCCCACCTGCTTTATTATACGTTTATTTTCTTATTTTGTGAATATCATTTTTCGAAGATTCCAGAGATTTCCCCTGAATTTTCCGCCTTTTACCTTTAGCTGCAGATCTTCACGATCCGGATAATATCTGGTTGAGAATACAATCTCTCCATCATTCAGATAAAGTTCCACTGCAGAAGTATCTGCAAGAATCCGGATATTGTTCAGTTCACTGACTTTCGCTTTCCGCTTATTTCTTCCTGCACCCGCAATTTCAGAAAATCCAATCTCCGCAATTTCATTTTCATATTTAAAGAGCATCTGTCCGCCCATACTGATCTGAAAACTTCTGTCTGTCACTGCAATATCTTCAATTAACAGATCAAAACCTTCATTTACTTCTACACGAACCTCAACAATTGATTTTTCATCATCAAGAATTGTTTTCTCTTTTCGGAGTCTCTCCAGTTCTTTTGCCGGATACTGGAATATTTTTCCATCCTTTACCCTCAGTTCCCGTGGTACGGTAAGACAATGCTGCCAGCCTTCATCAATGGTTTTATTGGTATATTCCTCCTCTGCATCCGGCATTCCCATCCATCCTATCAGAAGTCGCCTTCCGCTGTTATCTGTAAAGGTCTGTGGAGCATAAAAGTCAAATCCCATATCCCACTCACGAAAGTCTCTTTCATCTACAGAGCCATCCTCTTTTACCGGAAAATAGCCTGACTGATAGATATTCTGAAAACGAAATTCTTCCCTCTTCAAGCCCTGTGGTGATACAGACAGAAATTTCTTCCCGTCCAGTTCGAAATAGTCCGGGCATTCCCACATATAGCCAAAAGCTTCCGGTGTGGTTATTATATGTTTAAATTTCCATTCTTTCAGATTTTCTGATTCATAAACCAGAACTGCACCTTTATCTCCCTTAAGACGTCCGCCAAGAACCATTAAATACCTGTCGTTTTCTTTCCAGACTTTCGGGTCTCTGATATGACAGGTAAACTCTTCCGGATATTTTTCAAAAGAAATTATCTCTTCTTTATCTCCGAAATGAATTCCGTCCTCACTTTCTACATGAAGCGTACTGGTCTCACGTCCTTCATTAATATAATCATAATCACCGTCAATCTTTACATTCCCGGTGAAAAACAAATGAAGTTTTTCACTCTCTGCCAATGCAGATCCGGAATAGACACCATGACAGTCATAAGGAGAATCCGGATAAAGAGCTGTCCCTTCGTATTTCCAGTCTACCAGATCTTCACTTGTATAATGTCCCCAGAATTTCAGTCCGCCTTCCACATCAAAGGGAGCGTATTGAAAAAACACATGATATCTGCCTTTATACCAGCATAGTCCATTCGGATCATTGAGCCATCCGACCGGCGGCATCAGATGATGTCCAAGGCGGAATCTTCCTTCTGTCAGATCTGCGTTCTTTTCAATTACTTTTATATTTCTTTCAAGAACTTTAGTTAGCGTACTCATTTCACAATCTCCAATACTTTATCTGATGGTGTTACCGAATCTTCCGACAGAATTTTCACATCTTTATAATCATCCGAATTCGTTACAATAAGAGGAGTCGTCACATCGTATCCTGCTGCCTTAACTTTCTCCATATCAAAGGAAATCAGAAGCTGGCCTTTCTTTACGTGATCTCCATTCTTTACATGAGATGTAAAATATTTTCCATTCAATTCCACTGTATTGATCCCGATATGGATCAGAAGCTCCATACCACTTTCCGTACTTAAACCAACTGCATGCTTTGTATCAAAAACAGTCTCAACCACAGCATCACATGGAGCAACAACTTCACCCTTCGATGGAATTACGGCAATTCCTTTTCCAAGTACTTCCGAAGCAAATGTAGCGTCATTTACCTGGGAAAGCAAAATCGCAGTTCCTTCTGATACACTATAAAGCACAGAATCATCTGCATTGCTTTTTTCTGTTGTTGATTTATCTCCCACAGCTTCAACACTTTCTGTCTTTTCAGAAACATTAGTGTCCTTATATCCAAACAACCAGGTAAGTACAAAGGCAGCACCAAATGCAATCACAAACATAAGAATATAAGAAACCGGATTATTCAGACAAAGAAGAATTCCAAAGATACCGGTTACGCCAGTTCCCGTAGCCCCCAGTCCTGTAACAGATGCAAACAGTGCACCAAATGCACCACCAATACATCCCATCACAAATGGTTTTCCAAAGCGAAGGTTAACACCAAAGATCGCAGGTTCAGTAATTCCCATACAGGCACTTAATGCAGACGGAACTGCCATTGATTTAATCTTCTGATCCTTTGTCTTAAGTGCTACTGCAAGAGTGGCTCCACCCTGTGCAATATTCGCTGCAGAAGCAAGAGGCAGCCAGTAAGTAACTCCAAATTTAGACAACTGTCCAAGATCAATGATCGTGTACATATGGTGAACACCGGCAACCACCGTCGGTGCATAAAACGCACCCATAATAAAACTTCCGATACCAAATGGCAATGCGATCAGCCACTGAATCCCATTCAGAAGTCCGTTCTCAACAGTGACAAAGATAGGTCCGATAATGGATAATGTCAGATATCCTGTTACAAAGACACTTACAAGCGGAGTAACAAACAGATCAAACATTGCCGGCACTATTTTGTGAAGTCTCTTCTCAATCTGAGCCAGTACCCATACTGCAATGATAACCGGAATTACATGCCCCTGATATCCGACCATATCAATAGAGTAAAGTCCAAACCATACTTTCTGAGTTGCTTTAACACCTTCTGTGGCAACTGTCCATGCATTCTGGAGATTCGGATGAATCATGATCATACCGATAACTGCACCCAGATACGGGTTTGCACCAAACACTTTAGCACCGCTGTATGCGATGAGGATTGGCAGGAACGTATATGCCGTATTACTGAAAAGCTGTGCAAATGTATAAATAGAACCGCTGGTATCAATATTCAAAAATCCATTGTTTACCATGAAGTTCAGTGCTTCCATAATTCCCATCAGGAAACCGCTTGCAACAATTGCAGGAATAATCGGCACAAAAATATCTCCAAGTGTCTTGATCAGTCTCTGCACCGGATTTGCCCTGGAAGCCGCAACTTTTTTCAGCTCTTCTTTACTGCTCTCAGAAACTCCTGCAATCCGGATGAACTCATCATATACTTTATTAACTATACCTGTTCCCAGAATGATCTGCATCTGTCCCTGCGCAAAGAAAACACCTTTTACACCTTCAATGTTCTCAACATATTCCTTATCAGCCTTTGAATTATCACTGATAACCAGGCGAAGACGTGTGGCACAATGAGCTGCGGAAATAATATTTTCTTTTTTACCGATATGGTCATATATCTCCTGTGCTGTTTTTCTGTAATCCATAATATCCTCCTTTTATGGAATCGTTCTCATATAAATGTATACTTTGAAATTCTCACATATTCAACAAATTTCACTTGTTAATCTTATAAAAATACCTTTTAACCTTAATATCATCTTATACCATTCCAAATTTACTCTGATATCTGATTATAATTCAGCAGATATCTTGCACTCTCACGATATTTCTTATCTGATCACCAATATGTATTTCCTATGGATTGTATGTACTTTTATGGAATCGTTCTCATATATGCTATTATATCTGGGCGTTTTTTATTTGTAAATATGTAACATATCACAAATATTATATCCATTTTTTATATATTATTTCCAAAACACTCCCTTTAATATATATGTAAATCCAATTATTCAGAAAAAAAGAACTCTGATGATTGCCTCAGAGTTCCTCTTTCATGTTCAGTCATATATTTCGGTGAGACTCTCTGAGTACCACCTTACATCCCATTTTTATTTCTTTATGTACAGATGATGTTTCCTTAGATTCTATCAAATCTACCAGCACTTTTGCTGATTCCATTCCACTTGTCTTGTAAAAAAAATGTACAGTAGTCAGCTTTGGTTCTATGATCTTTCCCAGAAAACTGTCTCCCATTCCGGCAATCTGAACCTGTTGAGGAATCTGATATCCGTTCTCCTTCAGCCAATTTGCCGCTCCAACTGCCATGGTATCTGTTGCACAGATCAATGTATCTACATCGGGATGCTCCGTAAAAAGTTCTTTCGCTTTCTCATATCCTGACTCTAATGTGAAATTTCCGCATTTTACACATCCACTTTCCAATGTGATCTGATTTTCTCCAAGAACCTTCTCCACACCTGATTTTCGCTGCCTGCCAACTGCCTCATCTTTATCCGTAACTGTAATATATCCAAACTTCTTTCCTGTCTTCACCATCTGTTCAGTAAGATTTACAGCAGCCTTATAATCGTCCTGAAAAATACATGGATAACCATCCAGCTGTTGTCCAAGTAAAACAATCGGAACTTTAAATCCCTTCATCATTTCCCTGTGCTGTTTTGTCAATATGGTGGCAATAAAAATAACACCATCGACCTGATTATCCCTGAACAGCGAAAGATATTTCAATTCTTCTTCAACACTGTTATTTGTATTTGCCAGTATCAGCTGATATCCTTTTTTGGTAAGTATGTCACTGATTCCGGCAACTTCCCGGCTGATCGTATTGGAATCTATCTTTGGCAGAATTACTCCGACCAGTTTTGTCTTCTTAGTACGCAGCCTCTGCGCCTGTGAAGAAGGCTGATACCCGGTTTCTTCAATAACTCTGCTGATATTTTTTTTCTTTTCCTCACTGACATAACCATTGTTCAGATACCTGGATACGGTAGCTCTGGAGACCCCTGCCAGTTTGGCAATCTCATTAATATTCATATAAAAAGCTCCTCTTTCATGCTGTCTGTATAATTTCCGAAAGTATTTTTATAACCAGCAGTATTTTATGATGCTAGAGCGTGTCTGAAAAATGCTTTCCGCAAGATGTATGTCACAATTTGTGGGAGATTTTGCCCCTAATCTGATATCCACGAATTGTTAACTGCTGAATCACTACATATTTTGTATTATACTACACATATCATTTCTGTTGCAAATATCAAAGTACTGTTTATACGTTACTGTCTTGGCCCTATACCAAATTAAGGGCTGCCAATCTGCGGCAACCCTGTTTTTTTCTTCTATTTCATTATGGAAGATATTCAATCGGATCTATTGGTTCTCCATTCTTTTTCATTGCAAAATAAAGATTGGTTCCTTCTGTGCTGTAATATTTTGTAGGCTGTGCAATATATCCTATCGTCGTTCCCTTTTTAATTGTATCTCCTTCTGACACTGTCAGATCTGTAAGCTGTCCATAAACAGCCTGATATCCATTTCCAAGTTCCATTGTCAGTGTAGTACCCGTCTGCGCATTCTGCTCTATAGAATAAACCTTGCCATTAACAGCAGCTACCACAGGTGCTCCCTCTACTGCACCGACAGCAATAGCCGGACTCAATTTATACTGATCAAGCGTCGGAAAATAAGTAGTCTGATCCATACTGTAATCAAGGAGAACATTTCCATTCACCGGCCACTCCATTAATGTATCTTCCGAAAAATTTACTGTCGCAAGATTCAGGGCCGATGCCGAAACATCTGTTGCTTCATCTGCCTGATCTTCTGATATCGTCTGGGATTTCATATTTGCATTTACTGATGATTCTTCTGCTTGCTGAGAATTTACAGCATTGTCAGTCTTATCCACATCTGCAGTATTATCTGATTCATTATTATCCACAGTATTCTGAGCTGTTTCCCCATACATTCCTTGTTTTTGGAATGTAACCTTTGTATCATCCAAATCTTCCCCGTCATCGGATATCCACTGATTTTCTGACTCCACATGATTCGTTCCTGCATCTTCACTCAATTGTTCTTCCGTATCCTGTGTACTTTCACCGACATTTTCTGTTTTTTCTTCAGGAGTTTTCTCTTTGACCGGGGAGGTACCTAACTGATAAACTGTAATTCCCAATGCTGCTACAGCGGCCAGTCCAACGGAATTGGCAATGATTCTTGTCACTTTGTTATTCATCATATTCCTTTCACCTCTGTTTTCATCTTCATATCTATAGGGTGTCCAGAATATTCGTATCTATTCAGCAATTTACAGATTTTATGTTCAGCACATCCATCTCAGGAAAATAATATTGTAAGATCTCTTTTGCATTCGCAGACTCCTTTGCCATCTCATTCCCTCCATATTGTGAGAATCCTAATCCATGACCTTTTCCTCTACATAAAAATCGTATTTCCTTTCCAGACTTCTGAATTGTAAAATTTGAGGACGTGAGTCCCATTCCTTTTCTGAATGCCTCGCCTTCCAACACTTTCCCGTCAGCCAGAATTTCTGTAACATAACCGGCACTGTCCCTGGATTTTATTTCAATTCTTTCCGGAAGGACATTTTTATTTATGTATACACTATTCAAATAATCTTTTGCATTTTTATCCACAAGACTGTGTACGGATCTGAGATACGAATCATCTTCGTTGTGGAAAACTTCCATTCCATCTCTTGTCTGTCCTGCACTTAATTCATGATAGGGAACTAACTTTAATTCTTTATTCCATACAATGACTTTTCCTTCTGTTTCTGTTACTGCTTTTTCGTACTTATTCTGTAAAATTACACAAGCCAGGGATTTCCCCTCCATCTCTTCCTTTATCTGACATAAAGTTATTGCCAGATTTTTCTCCTCTTTCATTGTCCGGTAAAAATTTGATCTTGCTATGATTGTTTGTGCTTTTATAGTCTCAAGTTCATATTTGTCTTCAATCTGCGATGAAACGATCACCGGCAGAAGCATTTCCACATTAAATTTTTTATTGATCAATGTAGTGTTGGCACCATTAAAAATAATTGTAACTATATAGGGAACAAAAAACAGAGCAAAGATTCCCGTTGTTCCAGGGAAAAAAGACTTTCTCATATCAGACCATCATTATAAACTTCTTCTTTTTAGTATATACATATATATTTATCTGTATGTATATTATTTATAACACTTCTGTTATATAGCAATTCTCGTAAATAATGCATATTGATCCTGCTCATCAGAACATAAAATCCTGCTGAACTGTCTCAAATTCATTAATTGAGAGGACTGCGATAGTTTCTGCATACGGGGTTTCATTACCCCGTATTAAAATATACAGCTCTATTTATTCTATTCTGGATTCGTGGTTCATTCCAGTAAATAATTTTATTTTTTCTGTTGTTCTTTTTATCATCCGGACGCAAAACAGTTCTGTCTTTTTTAGAATCTGTATCTTTTATGCAGATTCTTTTCTTGTCTTTAATGACTTCCATTACAAAGCAAATAAGAGCAGTCATGATTAACTGAAAATATTTTTTCAGATTCTTTAAAGGACTCTTCATAAAAACTCCTCCTGTTCTGCATTACATCTACTGACTTCAAACAGCCTGTCCACCGTTAAGACTGCGCACTTCCTACGGTTAATGGTATCAGGTACTAATAATATATGAAAAAGCATAAAACTTTAGAACTTTTTTATTTCTCTATAGTAATTCCATAAAATGATATTAGGGTTCAAAAAACACAAAAAAACTTCTGTGATATTCTCACAGAAGTTTTAAAGTGAAGCATCGGGGATTCGAACCCCGGACAACTTGATTAAAAGTCAAGTGCTCTACCGACTGAGCTAATGCTCCATATTATTTAATTATCACTTTCAAAGTGAATGCCCAGAGCCGGAATCGAACCAGCGACACGAGGATTTTCAGTCCTCTGCTCTACCAACTGAGCTATCTGGGCAAAATAGCGGGGACAGGATTTGAACCTATGACCTTCGGGTTATGAGCCCGACGAGCTTCCAGACTGCTCCACCCCGCGATATTAATTTTTAAAATCAAAAGCCGATGATCGGACTCGAACCGATAACCTGCTGATTACAAATCAGCTGCTCTGCCAATTGAGCCACATCGGCTTAGCTGTTAAGCTAAGTGGATGGAGAAGGATTCGAACCTTCGAAAGCGTTGCTAACAGATTTACAGTCTGCCCCCTTTGGCCACTCGGGAATCCATCCAAGTATGGAACCTATAGGGCTCGAACCTATGACCCTCTGCTTGTAAGGCAGATGCTCTCCCAGCTGAGCTAAGATTCCATATCCATATGCAATTTACCAAACTCGTCAGCTCATTGCTAACGACCCAGAAGAGACTCGAACTCTCGACCTTCGCCGTGACAGGGCGACGCTCTAACCAACTGAGCCACTGGGCCATTTAAAGGTTTGCACCTTCAAAACTACATACATGTTGACATTTCCTTGAGATTCATTCTTCCTGCGATTCTTGGTCAAGCCCTCACCCGATTAGTAACAGTCAGCTCCATGTGTTGCCACACTTCCACCTCTGCCCTATCTACCTCGTCGTCTTCAAGGGGGTTTACTTCTTTCGAATGGGATATCTCATCTTAAGGGGGGCTTCACGCTTAGATGCCTTCAGCGTTTATCCCTTCCGGGCTTGGCTACTCGGCCGTAGACTTGGCAGTCTAACCGATGCACCAGCGGCCCGTCCATCCCGGTCCTCTCGTACTAAGGACAGCTCCTCTCAGATATCCTACGCCCACGCCGGATAGGGACCGAACTGTCTCACGACGTTCTGAACCCAGCTCGCGTACCGCTTTAATGGGCGAACAGCCCAACCCTTGGGACCTACTACAGCCCCAGGATGCGATGAGCCGACATCGAGGTGCCAAACCACTCCGTCGATGTGAACTCTTGGGAGTGATAAGCCTGTTATCCCCAGGGTAGCTTTTATCCGTTGAGCGATGGCATTCCCACTTAATACCACCGGATCACTAAGCCCTACTTTCGTACCTGCTCCACCCGTCGGTGTCGCAGTCAAGCTCCCTTCTGCCTTTGCACTCTTCGAATGGTTTCCGTCCATTCTGAGGGAACCTTTGGGCGCCTCCGATACCCTTTCGGAGGCGACCGCCCCAGTCAAACTCCCCGTCTGGCATTGTCCCACCGCCGGGTCACGGCGGCTGGTTAGAAACCCAATACTGCAAGGGTGGTATCCCAACAGCGGCTCCATGGCAACTGGCGTTACCATCTCCTAGCCTCCCACCTATCCTGTACATGCAATACCGA
>NZ_JBWJVQ010000161.1:0-2500 GCF_056339875.1 Blautia sp. ZXY-1-C6 | reverse complement strand
CGGACATTTTGATTTCGTTGCAGCTTTAAAACTTCCACCTTTAAATTCCTGCGGATGATTGCCGTCTTTGCTTCTGGTTCCCTCGGCAAAAATCAGATAGTTTCTTCCTGCCTTTACTTCTTTGATAACATTAATGATTACCTGCATAGATTGTTTGACATCATCACGGTCAATCATAAACGCTTTCATGCATGCAAATACCTGCTTCAGAAATGGTACGTTTGTCAGCTCTTTTTTTGCCACTATCGAGAAAGGTACCGGACACACCTGTATGATTGCAAGTACATCAAATAATCCCTGATGATTGGGAAAGAAAATAAACCCATTTTCTTTTGGAATATTTTCCATACCATGACCGTCAATTACCAGATTACCGCCTTTCACTGCTCTGTTATCTACATATTTAAGAAGCTGATATCTCTGTTCTTCACTGTAACGTTCTGCATGCGATGCATACCAGCATAACTTAAACCATCCATATGGAACAAAAAAGAGATTTCTAAATACCATCAGTAATATTCTTTTCATTTTTTTGCCCTCGATATATTACACTCCTGCTTTTTCCGAAATTTTGTCTTCATATCCCGGATTTTTCTTGATAAATGTTTCATATGCTTTGGTATACGTCTTGTAAGCATCTGTCTTCATAAATTGGACATATGCTGTAGCCGCCTGAGTTTTCATATCATCTGTAATCTGTGATGGTGCCATGATATAATAAGTTTTATCCTGTTTACCAACCATATAAGTTCCAACACATGGATATTCCTGATCATCCTCCAGAATCAGATTGTAGGTTATGTATACATAACTGTACTTGTCATTTTCAGAAAGGATCTCACAATCCTGAACAGATACTTTCTTAGGATTATGTGCCGCAAAATATTTGAGTGTTGCTGTAATCTCTGTCTGAAGATCTGCTTCTGTATTATCTACCTGGTTATAGCACTCCTTCACTTTCTTTTCTTTCCCGTCAGTATAGGACTGAATCAATTCCTCTGTTACTTTTTCCGGTGATTTATGACTCACTCCCCCGCATCCTGCCACACAGAGTGTCAGTAATACCAACACTCCGGCTGCAAGATATCTGTACCATTTCTTCATGGTTATTCCTCTTCCCCTCTGTTCTCATCCTGTGTCTCCTGATCTGTCGGCTGATCAGATTCTTCTGTTTCTGCACTGTCCGTAATTTCCACTGCTGCCTGCTGTGCATTTGTATCTTTTTCTTCCTTATCTCTCACTTTAGCTACACTGGCTACAGTGACACCCTCTGTAAGATTGATCAGTTTTACACCTGATGTAATTCTTCCAAGAATGGAAATATCAGCGCAGGCGATTCTGATGATAATACCTTCCGTAGTGATCAGCATTACTTCATTATCTTCATTTACAGCTCTTGCTCCGATTACATCACCGGTTTTCTCGGTAATCTTATAACATTTTACACCTTTACCGCCACGATTCTGACAGGTAAATTCACCCATAGAAGTACGTTTACCCATACCATTTGCAGAAACTATCAGCAGGCAATCTCCCTGAGAATTCAGCTGCATTGCTACCACTTCGTCTCCGTCATCGATATTCATACCGCGTACGCCCATAGAAGTTCTGCCTGTACTTCTTACATCTGTTTCTTTAAAACGGATACACATACCATCTTTTGTAACAAGTATTATATCCTTCTTATCATCTGTAAGCTTAACCTCGATCAGTTCATCATCATCACGCAATGTGATAGCTGCCAGTCCGTTTTTACGCACATTCGCATATTCTTTAATCGGTGTTTTCTTTACCAGGCCATTCTTCGTAGCCATCATCAGATAATGACCATCTTCAAATTTGCGAAGCGGGATTACTGCAGTGATGCATTCCCCCGGCATAAGCTGTAACAGATTAATAATCGCAGTTCCTCTTGCAGTACGTCCTGCCTCCGGAATCTCATATGCCTTCAGACGATATACCCTTCCTGTATTTGTAAAGAACATCAGATAATGATGGGTAGTTGTCATCAGAAGTTCTTCAATGTAGTCATCCTCAAGAGTCTGCATTCCCTTGATTCCTCTTCCACCTCTGTTCTGGCTTCTGAAATTATCTACTGTCATTCTCTTAATATATCCAAGTTTGGTCATTGTGATCACTGTATTCTCTCTCGGAATCAGATCCTCTGTAGAAATATCGTATACATCATATCCGATAGAAGTCTTTCTGTCGTCTCCGTATTTCTCTGCAATTGCAAGAATTTCTTCACGAATCACGCGAAGAAGAAGACTTCTGTCCGCAAGGATAGCCTCGTATTTACGGATTTTTTCCATTAAATCAGCATACTCTGCTTCCAGCTTCTCTCTTTCCAGACCTGTCAGAGCACGCAGACGCATATCTACGATTGCCTGTGCCTGAACATCTGTCAGTTCAAAGCGGTCCATTAACTCCTGTTTTGCGATCTGCACATTCTGCGAAGCTCTGATAATACGGATCACCTCATCAATATTATCCAGTGCTT
>NZ_JBWJVQ010000160.1:0-14755 GCF_056339875.1 Blautia sp. ZXY-1-C6 | reverse complement strand
ATCATATCCTGTACACTCATCTTATCATCCTCCCCTGTGTATCATACCAATACTCAAATCCATTCATGTACCGCGTTTTTTCATAACACAGTACATATTTGGAAACTGCTGTAAATTCTTCTGCCTGCGGCGGCAGAAGATTTCTCAGAATCTGAGGCAGCAGCTCCGTAAATTTCACTTCCATGATCAGTTTTCCCGGTTCCAGTACAGATAAAGCCGGAAGCGTACTGTCGAAAATATCATAGCTTCCAACAGCAGCTCTGACATCTGTATCAAATGTGATCCTGACTGTTCCCTCATCCATGATCCATGGTTCTCTCTCATAATCTACGATTGTTCTCGGCCGCATCATATTACTCATACATTCTGTGTAAAATTCCCTGCAAAGATTATACGGACTTTTCAGAAGAAATTCATACTCGCCGGAAAGAATTTTTTGCACCTCATCTTTTGTCAGCGGAGCATCTTCTTTATAAATATAACTGCCGAACTTCTTTTTTCTCTCCAGCTTGATACTTTCAGCACTATAATTATAAATTCGTATCCTGTATTTCTTCCTCATAAGAACGCCGCTTTCCTTTTCTTCATATGCACTGTTCCAGTAATCATCAAAATACAGGCTCCGTATCAGATATCCTCCATTTTCTGCATGAGGATCCAGTTTCATAAGTGGCTTCATCCGAAGATTCAGGACTTCTTTCTCACTGGTACTGATAAGATATTTCCATTCATTACGAAAATGTTCTTTCTTCCTGTCAGCCTTCTTCATAATTGTCTTCCTCTACCGTACTATCTTCTGTTATGTAAAAGCACTTCATACCATAATGCTTTCCTTCGTCTGTTACATAATAATCAAATGCATCCTGCGTTTTTCCAGATGTATTTGTTGCTCTTACTCTCACAAAATACTGTCCTGCATTCGGAAGTTCCATCTCCGATTCCGGAACAGTCAGGGTTGTGTTCTGATAGATCACATCCTGAAACAGATAATCTCGCGCAACCTCCACAGAATACGTAATGTCCTCTGCGTCCAGATCATAAGATACATCCCAGTTAAATTTCAGCTTATCACCGTCTATTGACGGAACACCTATATAAAATGGCATTGGTGTTTCCAGACTTTCCAGATATAACTGATAGTTCTTTTCTATCTCATCAGGAAGTGATGCTGCAATCTGATCGTATTGTTCAGATGTAAGCGGTTCATACTCTGCATCAGGCATCAAATATAAATAGGGCTTCAGTACATTCTTATAGCTCTCTATCTTTGATGTGAGCATATCTTTGTTCAGATATTCCCTCAGATCCAGAATGGCATCATTTAATTTTTCCCGGAAAGACCGTGACTTCAGACACCTTTGAAACAGAATATTTCCCCAGTAATTGCTGATTCCCTTTTCCCAGCTGTTCTGATCCGAAAAATTCCTTAATTCATATTCCGGTCTCATCAGACAGCCATCGTTATCCCAGGCAATAAAGTACCAGATATCTGAATTCAGAGGACTGTATAAATAAACATTTCTGTTCTGTGTGTCTACGTTTCCCATCAGAATCTGAAATGCCATCCAGTAAACAATATTTTCTTCATCAAAATGTTCTTTCAGTACATCTTCAATCCCTATAGAATAATCATTCAGATCTGTCAGCATATCAATCAATTTGGTATGATCTGAATCCCCTTTTATTTCCAGCATTTTTTCAAAGGCTGTCTTATCATATCCTGCATCATCTTCTTTTTTTATAATATCCTCGTAGCGATAAAATTCAAAAGAATTAATCTTATACAATTGTCCGTTTGAATCCAGTCCATGACTCTTTAATGCCGTCTTATTCAGTTGTTCAACCTGTGTATAAATTCCATAATCCTCAAATTTTACACCTGATTCTTCTGTATTATCCTTTACATACAAATGCACAAACTGTGTACGTAAACCAACCATCTGAGGAATTCCCCTGATCAGATCATATGCCAGCTTATTTCGAAAGCGCATTCCTTCTGTCATATGTTTATTCAGGTTAATGGTTCTCTGGCCTCTCCACGTTCCTTTATTCTTTTTTAACTCAATTTTATAATTTTTTTGTGCATTCTGGCTGGATGTCTGGCCTCTGATCTGAACAGTTGCATTAGGCACGCTTTCTCCATATCCGACTTCCCCTTGTGTCGGTCCATTCTCATCTCCCACCTGCAAAAGTCCTGCCACCTGATATCTCTCCACTCCCATATCTTCGTAGTCATAAACAGAATAGCTGTTGATTTCCTTCCATGTATGATATGTATTTTCGGATGAATTTCCCTTAGATACAGTAAGATACATGGTAACAACACTGGTATCATCATCATTTTCATACAAAGAATCCTTATCTCTTAAATGAATCTCATTGATTTCTTCTTTCTCTGCTTTTTCTGCCTTTACCTGTTCTGTTTCGTTATCTTCCTGTACTGTCTGATCCTGCGAAGAGTTTCCCGCTTTTTCCAGAGTGCAGCCTCCACAAAGAGAAAGACTGACTAATACTGCACTTATCAGATTTATTTTTTTAATTCCTGTCAACGTTCGTTCTCCTTTCCAGTTTCTCATCCATAAAACATCCGATTCTGGTAAATACCCCCGATTTGTCTTCTGCTACCACCGGCTGTATGCTGAGAATATAATATGGCAGACGTCTGGTATAACGTTCCAGACGGATCATAACTATAAAATAAAACAGTACACATCCTGCAAGAAACCCAAAGCCATAATATACCTGCGGACAAAACAGAGAAATCACAGTAAACACAGAAGTTCCCACGGCAAAAATTACAGAAGCAGCCAATGCTCCCCTGTAATCTGTAAAATATAAAAGAAGCAGAAGCATCGTATTTGCAACTGCATAAATGCCGTAACCAACACAAAGTGTCCGGAAATATCCATACATCAGATCATTAAATCCCAAAGGAAGGTACTTCAAAAGACTCTCACCCATTGAAATCGCCAGCGCAGTAGTCAGTAACTGCTTCAAAGCGGTATACTTCAATTCTCTGTTCAGTACATCCAGCATTTCTGTACCGGCCTGCATAATATCCTTAATGGTTCCCCCATCATTGAATAAACTGTAATAATTCCTGTATTTCGGATAAAAATTAACTTCTACAGAAACCACAAAATTTACAGTGGTGATCAGAATTGTCAGAAATGCGATCAATGCCGGTACGTCATGTGACGGTGCCCCATAAAAAAGCCCTTTTACCTGTTTCCCCAGCGGTCCGGCCCACATGATCACAAGGTGGGCAAACAGCCCGATATTAATGCAGAGTCCTGTAAATGCCAGCGGCAGAAACTCATCTGCCCACCTTAAAAATAAGAATGCACTGATATCACTTTGTGGAAAATACTCATACAGTAAAACAACATCCCATAAAAGCATGATCCCATATCCAATGCATACCGCAGCCATCAATGCTTCCACATGGGAAATTCCCAGAAACAACAATAAAGCTCCCGAAAGAAAAGTAACAGCGATCGCAGCAAGAAAGGATAACATAATTCCTCTGTAATCTTTAATTGCAGTAAGATAACTCATCGCATTCCATGTAACGATCAGTTCTCCAAACAACTCAAAACATAAAAACTTATCTATAAGCCCAACTCCGGAAAATATCAGAAAAATCCCATATAAAATTCCTCCTGCAATGAGCATTAAGCCTGTCGAACCCCAGAAAGATGACAGAACTGCCTCATTTTTTTCTTCATAAAGCATATCTGCAATAAATCTTGTTACTACCATTGACAAGAAACTGGTTACCGTCAATGATGCAAGAAGTGTATATGTGATCATGCAGACCAGTAATTCTCTGCTCTGTTTCGGAGCGCCTGTCCTGTCACACAAAAACATAACCCCCAGCAGAAGTACGATACCAAGCAACATGGGACCGGTACAGATAATCCCTGCATATCCATAGGCGCGGAAAGAAGCAAACAGCCCTCTTCTGCTGAACAGTTTTTTGAGTTCAAATCCAATCCCTGCCATATGCTTCCTCCACCTCCCTGTAAAGTTTTCTGTATTCACTGATCATGCGCTCATGCCTGTAATATGCCTTAGTTCTTGCCTGTCCGCTTTTTCCCATTCTGATCCGTCTTCTCCTGGATTCACACATTTTTTCCATAGCGGCAGCAAGTCCATCCCTGTACATAGGCGGAACGCAATAACCGGCACATCCAAAATCATCTCCTTCTTTCCCATTCAGAAGTTCCCGGCAACATCCTACATCAGTGGTTACACATGGGCGTCTGGCTGCAAATGACTCCAGCACGGATAATGGCTGTCCTTCTGATATACTGGTAAGGATCGTAAAATCCAGTTTTCTCATATACTGTACAATATCTACCCTTCCTGTAAAAACAAGATTTTTGATATCCAGCTGTTTCACCAGTGCATAACACTCATCTGCATATTCCTCGTCATCTACCCCTCCCAGAATATGAAGTCTCACATTCTCCATTCTGGATGAGAGTTCATAAAATGCATATATCATAGTCTTTATATCTTTAATGGGTGCGAGACGGACTACCGCACCTATGTCTACCCATCCATCTTCCTCTTTCAGAGGAATCTGTGACAACCTGTCATAATTAATACCATTTTCAATTACTCTGCATTTCTCTGCATCACAGCCAATCTGTATTTGCGTAAGCATCGCATTCGTAAATAAACTGGTTACCCGAAAAGCCCTTTTATAAATTGCTTCTGATAACATATAAAAGAAAGAAATCCACTGTTTTTTAAATGATGGGATTACCCATTTTGCCCTGATGATCTCTTCCTCTCTTTCTCTTGTGTATATCCCATGCTCTGTAAGTAATACCGGTCTCCTGTAAACATATCCTCCAAGGCAGGCAAGAAGTCCCCCATATCCTGTTGAAATGGCATGATAGGTATCTGCCAGAGGAACCTCTGAACCCAGAAGATATAAAACCGGAAGCAGCATGGAACGCATTGTATGAAACGCATCCGCAAATGCAATATACGGATATTTTTCCAGACAGCTCTCTGTTAATATATTTAAAAACTGCTCACTTTTCAGAAATGACATCGGATTCATTTTCCGGTCGTGATATAAATGAAACAATACTTCCCAGTCAGGATGACTGCATTCCATCAATTCTCTTAGACTCTTTGTTTCTTCTTCCGAAAAACGATTGATTCTGTGCAGCTGTCCTTTTTGATTTCCATGTTCCTTCAGTTTTAATGCATCATCCAGAAATACCTCATGGACTTCCACCACATTATCCGGCAGTTCATAGACAAATTTTCCACGGTCACATGCATGTGCTCCTATCACCCACAGTACAAACTCATGCTCTTTCATAACAGTGATATACTGATGCATCCATGTCGAAACTCCACCATGCACATACGGATAACAGCCTTCTAAAACCAGACAGATTCTCAATTTTCTCACCTTATTTCTATTTTCACTGATTTCTCTTTTGCCCGAAGCAGATAGAGATTTCCGGTAATATGCGTCAGTTCTCCACCTTCTATATTACCCGGAGTCCCTTCATTCATTCTTATCATAATATAAGCTTCATCATAAAAATTATCTAATTTAAGATTAAGTTCCTGATCTGATATATCCTTATCGATCACCAGTGCCCCATACCGCTGTATTGCGCCTGATAGTTCGGAAGCAGTAAGATTTCTCAGACATGGAGCTGAAGTATACAGCCAGTCCATATATTCATCCAGCCGTTTTTTCAGTTTCTCCCATCCCAGTCTGGCACCTCTGTCTTCGTCCAGCAGATCATCCGGATGCATAAAATGTGTATTGACAAAATGCATATTCAGTTCAGATACAGCCGCAAGTTCCATATAATCATCAATCACAGCACCTGAAATAATACGGGGCTGTTCCACAATTCCATCTTCTGCAGCCTCAAACTCCTGTGTATATGCCATATCTCCGACAAAATAATTACTTGCAATTGTACGTATCTCCGGAAATTCTTTTACGATCATTTCCCGCCCTTCATCTGACAGCACATTAGACGGCGGTACATAAACAGACAATTCTGTCCCCGGAAACATCTCTTTTCCAAACCGTATCAGCTCTGTCATGGCTTTTTTCATTGCATCATAGCTTTCCCATGTTTTATATGGAAGGATATTTGCATAATCCACATTTGACAGGCTCAATGGCTGATGATTATATCCATGATATCCCAGTTCTCCTCCCTGATGAAGCAGCATATTCCCAAAATACTGAAATCTCTGTACATCTTCCTGTTCCACAACATCTCCGGACACATCATCCTCATAATTGTCAATAATAACGCCTGTATATTTCACACCGTGTTCCTCTGCCAGCTCCAGCATATCCGGCCACCAGATATTTGTATAAAACTCTTTGATGCTGAGACCATAATCACGTTTGATATATGTTCCGTCTCCACTCGGCACAGGAGATGGAAAATCATCCAGATAGAATACAGATCCATTAAGCACCGGGTAAACCATCACATCTGTCAGCAGACTATAGGATGCCGCAAAAAATCCTCTTGTGGCTTTTTCACATAATCCAAAATTATCAACTACAAATTTACCTTTTCCATAACTGTTTTCCCAGATAAGCGGAACCTTCTTTTCATCATCTGTCCATGCATAAACCTTCGCCGTTTCTCCAACACTTACTTCCCATGCTGAATCATATGCATCCGGAATCTGGAAAGATCTTCCCCCTCCAATCATGAAATCATCATCAATATAGATTTTATCTACCAGAACATTTCCATAATCAGAGTCTGTAATTCCCAATTTCTGCTCAATGAGCGAAACATATGTATCCTTCTGAAGTGTTAACGCAAAAAGAACACGTCCTCCTTTTTCTACCCAGTTTCCAATCTTTATAACTACATCCTTCAATGGGTTCAGATCCGACATCAGCACCACTATTGTTTCATAGCCTGAGAAATCAGGAATCTCACTCTGTCTGATATCTGCCAGATCTACTCCTGTTTTCATATCCATAAAAATTCTTTCAAACTCTTCCCATGCCACCACACTGTCTGCCTGACTGCTGTCCATCAGCACCAGACAACTGCTCTCAATATTTTTGACTGCCTGTGTTTCAGTTACAACCGTATCCCTGTCCAGATATGCATTCTTCTTGATCTCTGCCTGATACTGAATTCCTGAACGCTCTGTCCAAAGCACCACACTGATTGCCAGAAAAACTCCCAGAATAACAGTCAGACCCTTAAATCGAAAAGACTGTAAATATTTTATCATTCCTGCCAAAAAGCCAATGCCTCCTTTCCTTTCGCCGACAGGTAAATATGTTCCTGCTGAATCTGCTCTAATGTTTCCTTTAATTCTTTTCCCTGTTTCAGTTCCACGTAATATCTGATCCTGAGTATCCAATATTCTTCATTTCTGTGCCACTTCTTATCCATTCTTTCCAGACTTTTAAGAACCTGTTCATACTCCTTCATCTGCATTTGATTCTCAGTCAGACATACATATGTATGAAGATCTTCTTTAAATTTCAGTTTTTTCTTCAGAAGTTTTATATATTGATTTCTTTGCACCAGTTCCATCTGTCCTTCCAGAAGTCCCTGAGATAAATACTCCTGAAGAAAATCACAGTACTCTGAAATAAGCTGTTGATTTTCCGGTTCTTTTGCATATCTGTATTCTATCTTCTGCAGTCTGCTTTCATATTCCTTAGACAGCTCTACCATTCCTGTGATCGCATAATGCACAACCTCTACATCGTCATTCATCCTTGCCTGTTTAAGCATATCGATGTAATTCTCCGGATCATCATTCAATACATTCATAATCAGATCACGCCTCATAGCGGCCTCATCAATAAGAAGCACTTCCTCCAGTGGCACAATATTTCTGTCACTTTCTTCTTTCGGTGCTATAATGCTTCTGTAAATTTCTTCATTGATCTTCATTTTTTCTATTCCGATTTCACGCTTTTTATCCTGGTGAAAAAATATCTGGAAATGCAGAAGCAATACACAGATCATACCCCATACCGGTACAAAGATCACAGGTAATATGAGATACCTCTTCACCTTCAGTAAATGGGAGTTTATTCCTGTCCATACTAAAACACAACAGATAATATGGAATATAATAAAAACAACCCCTGTTATATTCTGTATCATTCTTCAGCTACCCTGCTTTCGTTACGGGTGTCAATCACTCTGCAATGAAGTCCGTTCTTTTCGAGCCTTTCAATTACTATCGGTAACATGGCATCATCCACCTGTGACAGTATCAGATAGAGTTGTCCATCCTCCGATATTCCCAGTATGTCATTCTCTCGGATTTTATTTTTTAATATCCTGTCTGTTTCCTCCAGTGTCATTTCCGGATTTTCAATCTGCAGCAGAGCATATGATCCTATTTTCTGTTCTTTTATGGAATGAAATAACTTCAGCCTTTCCATAAAATACTCTGTTTTTAATATATGAGTTCCTTCCAGATATTCCCTGTCTCTGACTGCTTCCTGATATTCCAGTGCACGCAGCAGAGAGACTTCTACCAGACCGCATAAAATTTTGATAAGATTCAGATAATACAATGTCATCTGATTACTGGCTGCATCCTGGATAAATACCAGCATTACAAGTTCTTCATTTCTCTTTATCCCTGCAATATATGCCGGATATCCGGCAAGCAGTTCCCTGTTTCTCCAGACCTCACCCTTTTCCAGCGTTTCTATCGCATTCTGATACTCTTCAATCCTTATAGAATTCGGCATTTTTCTGCGAATTTCAGGTGATGACATTTCCATCCTTCCAAAACGTTTCCATGAATCAAGTGAATAAAGTACAATTGTATGATTTTCCAGAACATCTTCCATTACCCTTATGGTTTCCATAAACAGTTTCTGAGGCTGTATCACATCCAGCTTTCTTGTTATATCAAAAATTTTTCCAAAGCTGTCCCTGCTTCCGAGAATCTGCTTCTTATATTGTCTTTTATCCTGAAGCGTCTCCTGATACATTTCCTGCATAAAGAAAAATTTTTCCTTAATCAGTCTGTTTTCTTTTGTTACAAATTCTATATCCTCTTTATTCTTCAGCCTTATATAACCACAGACAGCACCTGCTGCAAAATAAAAAATAAATGGAATCCAGTTGGAAGCCTCATAAAACAAAGTATATATGTTTACATTCTCCTGCCTGTATGCTGCAATCAAAGAACAAGTTTCCAACGCAGCTGCTGATATTCCATAATTAATTCCATAAAGACTTCCCATGAATACAATAAATACAAGTCTCAGGTCAATCATTTTAAACTGAGCATAAGTTCCTGTATATTTGTTTAGAAATTCAAATAAAATAAATCCTGAGATTAATTCCAGAATGTGGACCAGCAAAGTATTTTTCGATATCCAATTCCTGATATTTGCAAAATGTCCGGAATCTGAATCTGATAATTTTTTATACTCCTGATACATCCCGGGAATATCTTCAAAAACAGATATCTTTGGAAACCACCCATATTCATGTCTTATAATCTGATCATCCGGCTGTACCTTATAAATCTGACCGCTGTTCTGATATCTTATATCCAGTTTACCGGGAATTGTCTTTCTGATTTCTTTTTCCAGATCACTGAAACTCTGCCTGAAACAATCCGGAACATTCAGACAGCGTTCTTTTCCCCAATTGTCATATACTTTATAAAGCAGTTCTGCCAGATCATCCATACATAGAAAATAAATATTTTGTTCCGGTGATTCCTCAAAAACAATTTTTCCGCTTTCTTCTGCCTCTGTAAACAGCTTATAAAAAAAGTCCTGTGTGTATACCGCTGAATATAAATGAGGAATTCTCAGAATCTTGGTGTTTATCTGATACATATTTCCATATTCCATAACTACATTTTCTGCTGCGGATACCAGAAGTGTTTTTCCACTTGTAATATTATAAATGCTCTCCTGCCCGGTCAGATACAACATTCTTATTTCCTTATTCTTTTTGCATAACTGAAGTATCTGTCTCAGTTGTTCCAGTTCTCCGGTCATCCTTCCATGCATGGTCAGATAATTTGAAAAATAAACAATTCTTTCAAACTCATATGTTTCGAAAATCTCTTTCAGTTCTTTCTCATCTTTTATGAACGGACGAGATAATATATTCTTTTTTCGATTTGATTTCAGCATCTCATTTCCCAGTACAACTACATCACATTCAGGAAATGATTCTTCTATAAAAGTTTCTGTTACATATCCTGTATTTCCTGCCAACAATACTTCCATATTTATTCACCTCAATAAAGTGAAGTATAACAAAGTTATTTTTTCTTTTCAATATCAGCATCTTTACAGAAAATAGCTTTTTTCTCAACAACTGTTGTCTTGTTCCTGCTGCTGTTCTATGCTAAAATATTTCCAGTATAAAATCATAAACCACAGACAGATCAGTACCCTGACATTTCCGGCACTGATCATATCTGATCATATTATACAAACTGTCAGGAAAGAGGCGATTACATTGAACATTGAAGATTCCTGTATTTCCTGCATTGACACAGACTGGTCCTACCAGCTTGCCAGACGCATGGAAAAAGAGAAAACAAACCCTGTTCTGGGCTATCGTACTGCAGGTTCCGCTGCTGAAACAGCTACAGGAGATATGTTATACAGGGAAATGAAAGCTATCGGACTTACCGATGTAACCAGAGATACATTCTCACTGGACGGATGGGAATTCGAGAAGGCAGTCCTGAAATTTACAGATGATGACGGGCAGGAACACACCTTTCAGATGGGCGGATATCAGACAAATTTCGAGACAGACGGATTTGAAGATTACGAACTCGTTTATCTGGGAAAAGGAACTGCCGCAGATTATGAAGGCATAAACGTAAAAGGAAAGCTGGTTATGGTTGAGATCAACCAGCGAGACGAATGGTGGATCAGCTTCCCTGTTTATCAGGCTTATCTGCGCGGCGCTGCTGCCCTGATCGCAGTTCAGGCAAACGGCTACGGAGAAATCGCAGAGTCTGCGCTGAATGCACAGGATATCGCAGGTCCTGATTTCGCACCTGCATTCTCTCTGTCTCAGGCGGATGCACGTATCCTGAAGCGTTCTCTCCGAAATAAAATTTCCACCTGCGAAGACAACACCACTGATTCAGAAGATACCCATAACACTCTGGAACAGGATGCTGCTTTATTACGCAGATCCTCATTAAAAGTATCACTGGATGCCCGTTCCAGAGTCATTCCGGACACAACAGCAGGCAATATCACAGGTAAAATACAGGGTACTGAGACAGACTCTATGATCCTGCTGTCTGCACACTATGATTCCTATTTCGATGGATTCCAGGATGATAATGCGGCAGTCGCCATGATGCTCGGCATTGCCCGTTCACTTGTAAAGGGCGGCTATAAGCCTGCCCACACTCTCGTTTTCTGCGCAATGGCTGCCGAGGAATGGGGAATCATTGATTCCAAATACGACTGGTCTACAGGAGCCTACAATCAGGTATTCCGTGTACATCCTGACTGGCAGGGTAAAGTGATCGCAGACCTGAACTTTGAACTTCCTGCACACGCACACAATAGACAGGATGCCATCCGCTGTACCTATGAATATGCAGATTTCATCAGACAGTTTACAGACAGCCTGACTGTCCCGAAGGAAGCATATCCTGACGGGATCACGGTTCTCTCTCCCATCGAGACATGGTCTGATGATTTCTCCATGGCAATCGCAGGTATCCCATCCACAGTCAATGATTTCAGCGCCGGGCCCTTCATGCAGAATTATTATCATTCCCAATATGATAATCAGGATGTTTACCAGGAAGCTGTCTATCAGTTTCATCATGAATGCTATCTGAAACTGATCATGGCCATTGACAGACTTGTCCTGCCACCGATGAATTTCAGCAATACCATGAACGCGGTCGCAGAAAGTATCCACGAAAATGCACTCTCATTTGCTGATCCTGAGCAGAATGTTCTGCTCAGAAACCTGCAGACAATTACCGCTTCTGCCGAAAATATTTATGACAAAATATGCCAGATTAATACGGAATATGCCACACTTTCAGACTCCGACGCCCGCATTGCTTTCCGCCACAAATGGGAATATGCCGGACTGGAGCTGCTGAAAACTTTCCGCAAGGCGCAAGACTATCTGGTACGTCTCAACTGGCAAGATGAAGTAATTTTCCCACAGGAAGCTGCCTCCAAAAATATCCGACAGCTGGAAAAAGCCAGCCGGGCTTTATCCGAGGGAAATATTACAGATGCATTGAAGGCTCTCTATCGAGTAGACAATAATATGTACGCATTTCTCTTCGATGAAGAAGTTTACTATCACTTCACCGAATACATTCTTCACCAGCCAAAAGACCGCCTGATGTGGGGTGCCGGACGTATCATGCATCACGAAAATCTCTACGGGATCGTGCAGAAACTGAAGCAGCGCATGGAAGAAGAAACACCGGAACTCGACAGTGAGATCCGTCGTCTGGAAGCTGCCCTGCGCAGACAGAAGGCTTATTATAAGGACGATATCCGCTACTTAAACACCTCCGTTAATAAGCTGTCTGCGATGTTGGATAACATCTATAATAATCTACTGTCTTTTTAAAAAACATTACCACTCCCGGGAACAGCAATGTTCCCGGCAATAAATAAGGAGATTACTACATACCATGGAAAGTGATAATTTGTACAGAGTACAGGAAGAAGATTTACCACGATTACAGAAACTGTTAACGGTCTGTTTCGCACAGGATCCGCTGTATCATACCCTGATTCCTGATGATGACACCAGAGAAAGACTTCTGCCGGAGCTCTTTTCCTGCGATCTGACGGAGTTCTTTCAGACATGCGAAATTTATTCTGACAGCAGCGAACTGAACAGTATCCTGGTTGTTTCTGACGAAAGCGAACCTTACAATTTTCTGCACTACTGTCTCACAGAGGCCAGAGCTGCACTTACCACTGACGGATGGCTGATCAAAGAAGATCCAAGCCTGAAAACCTTCTGGAATTTCATTCAGGGCAAAGACTACCTGAACTCAAGCTGGACTGATCAGCTTCACCAGACAGAACGTCTCCATGTGATCTACCTTGCGGTAGACCCCGGACACCAGCATCATGGGCTGGCAGAACTTCTGATGGATGAAGTGATAAATTACGCCCAGAAACACAAGATGCTGATTTCTCTGGAAACCCATAATCCCAATAACGTTCCTATTTATGAACACTTCGGATTTAAAACATATGGGATAGTGGAAAAACCTCACTTTGATCTGAAACAATATTGCATGATCAGAGAGGCTACTGTATAATCTGTCCCTGCACTGCTCTCGCAATTATTAACATAAAAGCTCCGTAATTGATAAATTAACCTATTTTTCACTTACATTTTTGTCTATTTCTACGTCTAGTAATATTTATACTTTTATATTAAAATAGCATACAGATGTCGGATAAAACTTTTCCACATCTGTTTGTTTATGGTACCATGTGTACTTTTCCGCTACTATTCTTAATTACTGTTAACTGTTCGGAGACTTTCCATTCAACGGACTGCTGAACATCCACGATTACCAGAAACAAAAGTATTTACCTGGCAATAAAAATTTTAATAACCCCCAGAGTACACATCACTACACTGATAAGGAGGACTTATAATAATGGTACGAAATGCAATGAGCGCAACAGAATTTTATATTTTACAATATTTATGGACCAGAGAAACACCTGCAACTTTTTCTGAGATTATGGTTCACTTTAATGAGGAAGAAAAGAAAGCATGGAAGAAACAGACAGTAAACACATTTCTTTCCCGTCTGGCACAGAAGGGCTTTTTGAATATTGACAAGAGCGGAAAAAGAGCTATCTATATTCCATCTGTCACCTCAAAGAAATTCTATGAAAATTATGCCCAGGAGATTGTAAAGGATTCTTACAACGGAGCCATCAAAGATTTCATCGCTGCATTTACAGCAGGAAATAAATTAAGCGCAGCTGAGAAAGCTGAATTATTATCTTATATACAGACACTTTAATCAGAAATGCTCAATAAAAAAGGCTGTCATTAACAACAGCCTTTTTTATTTACAGAATTACTATAAATACCGGATCAGAGAAATTACTCAGACTCTTCTATATTTTCCAACGTAAGCTTATGATATGGCGTGCGCACATATTTTCCGTCGATCAACGGAATATCACTCTTATCTCCATCCGTTGCGATTACAAATGCAAGATTCAGCATTTCACGCGCCTGCCCCTCTTTATCATTATAAACCGTTCCAAGCATTTCCTCATTCTTTACAGCCTCAATCCCCTCATCTGTACGGTCGACCAGATTGACACACACCACATCACATCCTTTATCGATCATGTTTTTCACCTGTTCATTCTGCGTCAGCTGACTCTGTGATGCATCCAGGATTTCCAGATTGATCGCCACACCGCTGGATTCCTCTTGCCAATGATTTTTTCAGGTTATATTTTTTCTATTGTGATTTTTCCATATTACTTCCTATTACATAATGTTCGGATCAAAAGGTATTTTTCCCCTAACTTGATACCCACGAATTACTCCACACTTTGCAGCTCCCGCAATTTTATTATATGTTTATATATACAGCATAAAAGCCACTCTACAGATTATTCATCCAAAGAATGGCTATCCTTATTTTTATCAGATACTTATGGTAAGTATACCCGTATATTCATTTTTACACAAAAAAACCAGCTAACTGTTAGCTGGTTTCTCAT
>NZ_JBWJVQ010000159.1:0-52140 GCF_056339875.1 Blautia sp. ZXY-1-C6 | reverse complement strand
CACTTAAATCTTACAGATTTTAAAGTGAGAGCTTCCTGCTCAATTGCCCTTCAGAGCAAAGCTAAAACAGGCTATCCCCGCGTGTCCCTCGGTTCTTTTTTTATCCGGTTACGGATCTTTTCTGTGCTATTATGCACATTTTTTATATATTCTTTTTCCTTCTTCCAGAATATTGACCGCCGCATTCACATCCCGGTCCATCCGGTTTCCACATTCGCATAGGTATATCCGTTCTGATAATGCCAGCTCTTTCTTCTTATGTCCGCATACGCTGCATATCTTACTGGATGCAAAATATTTGTCTACTTTTATCAGATATTTTCCACGTTCTTCCAGCTTATATCCAAGCATGGAAAGGAACTGACCGTATCCGTTATCCTGTATCCCTTTTCCGAAATGCAGGCCTCCGGCTATCCCCTTCAGGTTCAGATCCTCCACACATACTGCGTCATAGTCTTCTGCAAGGCTGTGGCTGAGCTTATGCTGGAAATCCTTCCTCTGGTTCTTTATCTTTTCATGATATAAAGCAACCTTTTTCTTCTGTTTCTGATAGTTACGGCTGCCCTTTTCACATCTGGAAAGTTTTCTCTGTTCCCGGGCAAGCTTTTTCTCTGCATTCCGGTAAAACATGGGATATCCGGCTCTTTCACCGGTAGAAAATACACACATCCCATGCATGGCAAAATCCATCCCCAGGAATTTTTCCGCCTGTCTTTTCTCCGCTGTTTGGTTTTCACAGTCGAACAGCAGGCTGGCAAAATATTTTCCGGACGGTTCCCTGCTCACAGTCACTGATTTCAGCTTCCATCCCTCCGGGATCATACGGTGGAGTTTTATTTTTACCGGCTGCATCTTTGGCAGTTTCAGGAACCTGTCCTGCAGACAGATATTCCCATTTACCATATTCGTTGTATAGGATTTCCGCGAATGTTTTTTTGATTTATAATGCGGAAATCCCACTCCCGTTTCCCGGAAAAATTTCCGGAAAGCCCCTTCCAGATTTAACTGTACATTCGCCAGCGCAAGAGAATCCACCTCTTTCAGCCATGGATATTCTTTTTTATATCCGGCCGGCGTATTTTTCAGCATCTTTTTTTCTTCCTGATAATAACGGATCTTATCCGCAAGCATCCGGTTATAGAGAAAACGACTGCAGCCGATCGTCTTCTCTATCTGGGTTATCTGTTCTTTATTTGGATAGATCCTTATTTTTACTGCCCGGTTTATCTTTCTCACCCTGACTCTCTATATACTGATGGATTGTTTCAACAGGTGCTATATTTCAAAGATTTCTTTTGTTCTCTCTGACATCTTATCGTCCAGCATCTTTCTGCTATATTTCATAACCAGAATCAAGCAAAAACACTGAATGAGAATTATTATCTAAACTCATTATGTACACTCACTTATTGCTTATTTCGACCGTCTAAATTTCAAGAGCATATTGTTCTTTTTTCTATTATAATATATTTATTGTGTCAGAACAAGTGTTTTGTGATTTTTTATAAATTTGAGCAGACATGCTCGAATGCCGGAAAACAAATCCTCTTTTACCATAACGCCCTACCTCCAATTCTCTTGTTCTAATCCTCCACAATATTTTTCAATATCTCATAAAGCTCCTGCACTTCATCAGCACTTAATGTAATGCCTTTTCCCATTTTTTCATGTTCTGGTGCCCAATCCCTCAAATCATACTTTGCAGCTGCACCATTCCACGATACAAGGTTTAGTTTCTTCTTCGTAAACGATAGAATTCGAGTACCTTTTCTCCATGGCAGTGTAAATAAATCACCTTCTCCGCACCATATTCCTGTGCCATCAAAGTAAACGGACTTTCCATCTCTCCGATACTGGTAGGCGGATAATGCAAAAACATAATAAATTTCTCATACCCCACTGCCTTTGCCGCCTCAAAAGAGCAGCGCAGCCTCTCCAGCTTTCCCTTAAACATCTCGTTTAATTTCTCCGTCTTCTTCACATCCCAGAACATATCATGATTTCCACGAAGCAAAATCTTCTTGCCCGGCAACGCCATAATGAAATCCAGATCCGCCTGACACTCCTCCAGATTCCGCCCCCAGGAATGATCCCCTGTGATCACAATAGCGTCACGCTCTGTTACTTTTTTCTTCCAGTACTTCTCGATCTTGACTACATGATTCTTCCATCGCTTGTCAAATACGTCCATTGGTTTGTTGACCGTAAAAGACAGGTGGAAGTCACCGATTGCATATAGACTCATATTATTTCTCCGTAAAGTATGTTTTTGCTGTTTTGTGCGCATCGAAATTCTCAAATCAGTCAAAAAAACTTTTGCTATATTTAAAGCCTCTTTAATGTCTTACATATCCTCACCAGATTGAAATCCATCCCCCTCATAATCCACTAATGTTCCTGATTCTCCACACCATTCGCAAACGAACTCCCCAGCTTTATAATTATTGCAATTTAACTTTCCACATTCACAAACTACAAATGATTTCGTCCTACAATATGGACATCCTGGATAATTCTCTGTGGGATAAATATTTCCAATAATCTGCGTGTTTTCATATCCTTCTCTTTTCGCCGATGTCTCTTTTATTTTAAAAGCCCATGTATATTTCCACCCATCTTCACTCTTTTCAAAGCGGACTCCGTAGGTTTTCTTTCCTTCTTTACATTTACATAAAGCTATCCTAGCGTCTCTTTTAGGATTCATATTGCGTATCCTCTTATCATTTATTTTTATGTATTTCTTATATAAATACCAGTTTAAGCTTCATCTCATCTGTATAATAGTCTTTATCATTTATAACATAACGTAATTTTAATGCTAAATCATGTATGTCTTTTACTGCCTGTACCCCACAATATTTACATTTTTCTAAATCCACACTGAAACCAATGATTTTCTTATATCCCGCTTGACTATATGCAAACGTATTTATACTAAATCCAATTCCATTAACCACAACAATCTCATCATAGAAAGTGATTTTTTCATCCGTTTTATTTTGCGCAATAAATTTAATCGATAATCTATACGGATTATCTCCTCCTACTATTTCAATTCCCAAATATGTCATTTCAACATTTTTATCTTTATACACAAGAGAATTAATGTCAAATATATTATCCTTCATCACTATTGGATTTTCGTTACTTATTTTATTATCCGTTGACTCGATTGAATCGTATAAAATCCCCAATCCATTAGCCCAACTATATATTGCCTCTAATCCATATATAGAAGATGTTCCGTAAAGTTTTTCTAAAATAGAAAGATAATTCTTTATATCCTTCTTTTCAATATAATTTAATTGCCTCATTTGCAAAGCAATTCCTGATTCCAATACTTCTATTAATATATTGACCTCTCTGCTCATTTCTGGATAGATATCTCGAAGAATATTTTTTAATTTTCCCTTATTATTATTCACTACATCTGGATATTTCTGCAATATTGGTTTCAAATCTATTGTATTCATTCTTTTTTCTCCCAATCACATCACATAATAATCAGCTTTCAGCCTTCAAAATACAACATCAAAAGTGTAATATCATCCCCACAACCCAGCTCACTTGTTTCTTCTAACCATTTGTTTAAATTACATTTTATATCTTTCTCGCGATGATCTATAAATAAATTATAATAATCTTGGCAAGTCTTTTTAAATTCATTGGAATCAATATAACTATTAGCCAGTCCATCTGTTGACATAAAATATAATCTGGGTGTATGTTCCAAAATATCATTCCTTACAATGCTCGTAACAGATTTTTCCCATGCATTCTTTCCGCTAAGAGAATGTGTTTCAACCCCTAAAATATGATCTCCATCTATTACAGTTCGAACCCCATCCGAATCTACACACATGATATCCCCATCACCCATTTGATATGAAAAAACAAATTCGTCTGTAATTAACATTCCCAATAATGTACAACCATACATTTTATAAACCGCTGACCAGTTAATTTTTCCATTTATATCCTTAGGTGTATTAGATGATATTTTTGTATTGTTTTCTTGAATTGCCCGTATTTTCCATTGCCATGCTCTTTCAATATTTTTTGAAAAGCTGACTTCTCCCTCTCTATGAAGAAATGTTGTAAGATTTTCTAACTGTCCACGATATTCTTTTAAATACTCTTTAATCACATCGTGAAACACATTTGTAGCAGAAATTGCACCAGTCCTGCTGTAAGGACAGGATTTACTCCCGTGTCCGTCTGCGACTGCCAGAATTATATAGTCCTTCTGTACATCCACTTTAAAAAAATCCTGACACTCTTTTCCAGTTCTCTTATGTGATGCTCCCTGAATAGACTGCCCCAAACAGATTTTTCTCATTCGAATACGCTCCTTACCACACATCGTCTCCATCAATATCCGGAATATTATCAACCATATCTACTACAACCGGATTCGAAACAGATATTCCATCATTATTTTTCTCACCTGCAGAAGCAATGCTTGCAGGAGAAGACACTACGGAGGCTGCGGTTGAAGCCCACTTTATCATTTTAACTAACATTTCCGCATTATTTGCCTGTAATACTAATTCTCTATTTCCAGTAAACTCTGCAAGCACCTCATCATCCGCATCCTGTCCTATAGAAATTGCTATCTTAACAGCTTTTTTACCCCATGGAAGTTTCTTTAACTTTTCCAATGCTGTTTTGTAATCATCCGTTGGTTGTCCATCAGACAATAAAACTAATACTGGCGGAAGTGCCCTTTCTCCAAGCTGCTCTACCGATAATTGTGCTGCCAGTAAATCATAGGCCTCACCAAGGTCAGTCACTCCTCCAGCTTCCAAATCATCCCATGCATACTCTTCAATATTCACTGGTGCACTTGTAATCCATGAAGCACCTGTAGAAAATTTTAACGCTCTTACCATTAACTGCGCATTGGGATTATTATCTGCTGCATTTTTCATCTCTGGAATCACTTCTCTGATGGCACAGTTAACAGCTCCAATTTTATCGCCATACATTGAACCAGAACAATCAACAATCCAGAAAAAATGTAATGGTCTACTCGCTAACTTACCACCTGGTCTTCTCATTTCACTCATTTTTCTCTTCCTCGCTTCATAAAATTTATTATTCTGTTTTTATACAAACTCTCCTGTTAATTGCCCAAAGTTTATCTTCGCACCTTCAACTATAGCAGCAGACCTCTCAGGTGCTACCGGAATTTGCGTTCCATCTACTCGAATATATGTCCAGTTGTCCTGTGTTTTATTTTTTATACCAAGCAAATCTGGATTTTTAGGATTCTGCACTACTTCTCCAACTTCTTTTAACATATCTCTGTTTCCTGTGATATGGTGTTTATACAGTTTGTTACCTTTTTGAAGTAAAACTATACTCTTGCCAGAAACTAATATATGTGGCATCTTCACCGTTTTCTGGCAGGACCAACATACATGCGCAGTATTTTTATTAACTTTATCTATATCATAAAATATTTCTGCCTGACAATTAGGACATATCTCAATACCAGACATCAAATTTGCCAAAGCATCCAGCCACTCTGCTTCCGTTACACGTTTATTTGCTTCATTAATTCCCACAGTAAAAGATCTTATAAAAAGCTCCTTTAACTGTCGCGGATACAAATCCCAAAATAATAATGCATTATCCTGGTACCCTCTCACAGGACGATTGGAAGTATCTTTTGGATCAAAAATAAATACTGGATGTTCCCCATATAATCGATTCATAGCCAGATAGTCCATACATTTAATTTCAGCCTCAAGTTTTCCCTCTAAAGGATGATTTAGCATAAACATATAAAACAACAGGACCGCTAACGAAAATAAATCTGTATTTGTAGATGGTTTTGCTTTTCCATTAACAATTTCCGGAGCCATAAAACGCGGAGTTCCATAAATGCCACTTGGCGCACTGTTATAAGAAACGTTGTCGTTATCACAAATCAATACATCTCCTGTATCTGGATCAAAAAAAACATTTCCAAAAGATATATCACGATAGCAATATCCCATATTATGTAAAGCGCGATACCCTTTCGTAAGATTAAATGCAGCTTTACACAAACAACTGAAACTTGGTTCTGCTTTTCGTTTCATCATATCTATAATTCCCTTATAATTCTTCGGTCTAAGGGGCATAATATATCCAAATGGCTTTCCTTCTTTTTCAAAAATTAAATCCTGTGGCCATAAAAAGGATTCATCGGGTTTTCCTTTTATAATCAGATTATCTAAAATATCTTTTTGATTTTTGGTTGCACTTTTAGGAAAATACCATTTTAAAGCATAAGAGATTCCCTTAGCTTCTACTGAATATACTTCTCCTTGTCCGCCAGATCCAAGTAACTGCTTTACAGTATAAACTTCGCCTGCTTCCGATGTTAGTATTGTTCCAGTCTTTAATTGTCCGTCCATATTTTCCCTTCTCCTTCGTTTCAATTTACCATCTTTAATACATGATACACCAAATTTCCATCTGCCACAATCAGACAATAGGTTTTCGTTCCATACTGTAATTCTATAGCATTTTGATAAGGTTTAATTGCCGTCAAGTATCGATGTTGTTTATCGAATCCTTCTGTCTTAGCTTGGAGAATCACACGTTTATTTGTAATATATAAAATCCCCCTGATCTGCTGTGTTTCTGTATACTCAACTGGATGCCCACTTCCCCAAGTTATTCTCGTTCCTTTAAAAAGACCTGGTGCACTTCCGCCTTTATGTTGATATATTTTTTTTGTTTTATCAATTAAAAGAATCGTTTTATCTATATAGCAACAATATTCTCCTGAGTTAAGGAAAATATTATTGGTATTCAGTCTGGGTAATTGGTTCTGCAAAATAGCCTGTTTTGCCACTTCTGGCAAGATACTTACTGCAATAGATGGCATTTTTGTTTTCTCTAAAAATATATCTAACAGATTCATTTTATCATTCTCTTTATTAATATTCTTCTATAATTTTATCACAAGTACAAGTCAATCTTCATCAAAATCTTCCGTTTCGTCTATTTCAACGAGTTCATCTCCGGACCACTCATCTTCAGTCTCGCCTACATCAACAAGTTCATATTCATTCTCATCTAATTGAATGAATTCATCTTTATGATCTTCTATATCAATCAATTTCTCTTTTCTACTACATGATACTTCTTCTAATTCCAGCATACTTCTTAAATCTGCAATCTTTTCTCGCGCACTCTCATCACCTTTTGCTTCTGCTTTCTTATACAACTGATACGCCTTACCAACATCCCTGTTCACATAATTTCCCTGTTCATACATTTCCGCCAACAATAATATTGCTTTTATATTTCCCAGTTCGCTTGCCTTATATAAATATTTTAAACCTTCTTTTCTATTCTTTCTAATCTTAAAATCATAAATTTCATCATTAGACATCTTAAAATGACATATTTCTCCCAAATACATTTTTCCTATTGTCAACAACATTTTACCAGCACGTTCTGAATCTCCCCATTTATTATTTTCTATTGCCAATAGTTCCTTCCAATATCGATACCCTTTTTGTGTATTTTTTTCTATATATAAACCTTGAATATATGCGCATCCTAAATAAAACTTAATTTCTTCTTCCTCTCCAATTAAAAATCGAACACAAGAAATATTTCCATAATTTATCAATTTATCAAAATATACAAACCATTTTATTGCATTTTCTAAATTATGGTCTAACTCAATTACTCTCTCTCCCCATTCTACTTCCGCACCAGTTAATAAAATTCCATAAAGATAATAATCCCCATCCCACCTTAAATCTGCCATTTTATTAAATAACACAAAGTAATCTTCATACCCACATAATGAATCCTTTTTGAACAAAAGCATGAATATATTTCTAGAATAACAATTTTCCTCTGTGTCATAGTTTTTTATCACTGGATACAACAAATATAAACATCTCAATACCTCTGGGAATTGAGGCGCTTCCTCAAATATCTTATATATTCTACACCATAATTCATCATTATATTCAGTCGCTTTGCTAATCTCTACTACTTCATCAATTAATTCTACAACTGTTTTATTTTCTTTTATCCATGTTGCAGCTTCATCCTCTCCATTTTCTTCTGCCTGTTCATATAATTGCACTGCATGAAAAAAATCTTTTTTTACATACTCACCCTTTTCATACATCTCAGCCAGACAGAATAATGAAAATGCATCTCCATATTCACTCGCTTTCTCTAAGAATTTATATCCTAACTTCAAATTTTTTTGAACTTTGATTTCATATTCTTTAATTCCATTTACCGATACAGTTACCGATTTTCCTATATATGCCCCACCTACACAACGAAGAACTTTTTTAGCATCCTCTATATCGGAATATTCATTTACATTTCGTTTAAGCATGGATTTCCAACACATAGTAGCTTTTTTTATATCTTTTTTTACATATTTTCCCTGCAAATATGCAACACCCAATGCGAATTCCAAATTTTCAATATGAAAATATAATCCTCTAGTTTTTGTAATATTGTTCATCTTCTTTAACTTTTCAAAAAAATATGCACACCACTTATATCCTTTTTCCTCATTAAGCTTCACGCTAACTACTCCATCCTTTGAATGTGCACCTTTTAACAAAAAAATTCCATAAATATAATAATCCACATTACATTTCATACTTAGTAATGTATTATACAAATTCATATAATCCTCATATTCACAAATAGATTTTTCATTATATATCGCGTAATACATAATATAAGAATATTCTGTTTCTTCCGTATCATAATATTGCTTCAAAACTGGATATAACATATATAATTTTCCTAACACATTGGGATATTGGGATGCATTTTGAAATATCGTCAAAATATCTTGTAGTGCATTTTCAGTATAATGCATATTTTGACTAATCTGAATAATTTTTTCGACTAATTCATTTGCCTCCTTAGAATTAATCGCCGTATTTCTATGAACATACTTTCGAACATTATTATCTTTTTTCAAAATATAGTTTCCATAACTCTCAAACCATATATTTACCGCCCACTCAGCTTCTTGCTCCTGAGTTCTATAATTACTGATAAGATCCTTTTTAAATCGCAAAAAGCTTTCAAATTCCACACTTTCACATTTTTCTATTTCTTCTACAATTCCATCTTTGTACAATGAAATCAGTAAATGATTCAGCCATTTTTCTTTTGGAAAATAATCACTAATTAAACCTCTAAGTTTTCTCTCATCTTTAATAGCTTCTATATTTTCCTCTAAAAGATTGGAAAATCTATCCTGAAAAATTATCAATTGTTTTTCTTCTTCACACATTTTACACCCAATCATACTTTCTGATATTGCTACTTCAAATCACGTAACTATAAACGTATAAATTATATCATAGCAATATGCATAACGCACAATTTTTATCTCAATCTTTCACATATTTTATATTTTTTTACAAATATTAGCCTTCCATCCCCCGCAACCTCTCCAAGTCCTCATAATATCTCCGCACACAATTCCTGAACACCCATCTGTCCAATCCTTTAAATTCTACATCCCTTCTCAATTCCAGTGCCATATCCAGCACGCAGCCCACTAAATCCTCCACCACACCAAACCAGTCATGCAGTTCATCCGGCGGTACCGGAATTTCTGTCATTTTGTAATATTCCTCATAGACCTGGCGTATCCATGGTTTATATTCCCGCTGAACTTCCTTAATGGTTTTGGTTCTGTTATCAACCTCTTCCAGATCCGCAATAAACTGCTCTGCCATAGATACCGTTTTGCTCAGAAGCTGTTTTGCCTGCTGCCGGAATTGTTCTTCTGAAATATCGGTTTGCTGAAGTTTTCGCACGATTTCATAGGAAGAATCCTGTGAGATCCATATTTCTTCTATAACTTCTGCATTCTTTTCATTCCTGAAATATTTTTTCTGCAATACGCTATTACAGCACCAGATACCAGTTGCAAAATATCGGTGATTTACCATATCGCTTTCATCATATCCAAAATAGAACCATATAGCATCTGCTGATCTATGGCCATGGATATCTTCCATTTTTTGTGTTGAATACACATCTGCATACTTTACTTCCTGTACCGCTTCTCTCGTAATCACAGACAACTGCCTGGCATTACTCTTCTCTTTCACCAGAATAAAAACTGCCAATCGCTTTTCCTTTAGCGTAGACAACGGCTCAACAGACTGGATTATATAATCATTTTCCTCAAGATATACCTGCAAAGACTGATACGTTTTATATTCTTCTACCTGAAAAAATATCGTGCCGCCTAAGCTGGCACGATAGATAGGATGCTGGATTCTATCCGGATTTTTCATATTCCAGATTTTTATGAGCTGTTTCACTTCTTCATTAATATCCGCCAGTGAAACTTTTCCATGTCGGATTTTTCGATTGACTGTCATAACGGTAGTTAAAATCCCTGTATATAAGCTATGTGTTCCTCCCACTCCAAGCCAGGACTTTTCATCAGATGCTGAGGATGCCATGACTGCAATCCCATGACCTGCAAAATCATCTACCGTTTTTTCCATGTCCATCTTCACACTCTGACTCATACGGAAGTCCCCGGAATAACAACAATCCATAATAACGATCTTACTTTTCGCTTTGATCTTTTTAATGAATTCAATGATACTCTGAATGGAAACTGCGGCATCTGAAAAGCATAATCCGCTGTTATCTCCATGACCTGAAAAATAAAATATAAATCCATCTTCTTCAGAAACATACTTTGAAATTTCCGCAATATTCCTTGCAAAACTTCTGCTCGTAACTACTCCATTTTCACCAGAGATCCGTATATTGTCATCTGGGATTTCCAAGCCCTGCACCAATGCTGTCTTCATTAACTCCAAATCCATCTTCCATGATGGAAGGTTTTTTCTTTTACCGATTTCATAAACTCCAACCGGTGCAAGCAATGCATAGAATCTATTTTCCATCTTCACTTTTTCCATACTTTCTGCTTAATTGAATAACTGCGTTTAACGCTACTGCCTCGTGATTGGGTTCTTTAAATTCATCGGATGTATATTCATGAACATTTCCAAGCTGTTCATCTGACATCTGCGTTACTTTCTCTACGATATCCCCAATTTTCGCTTTTCGCTCCTGATTTGTTAATACTCCCATCTTTTTTCTCCTTTCCATTTCCAGGGCATGTTTAAAAAATCACTCTCACAATCTGCATGCCCTAACCCAGAATCGGCTGTCCATATTCATCAAGCATAAAATTAATTGCCATCCGGTCATATACTTTATGTTCGATAAAAAATTTAATGATCAGATCCCCTTTGTTTGACGGTGAAAAAGCATACTCTGCGCGGGATAGAAGATCATTTGTTTCATTTATATCCAGTTCCAGGGCAATAGCCAGTGCCAGTACGATATTTTTTCCCGGATGATATGCCGGATTGCTGCGGATTTTTGAAAAAAGCTTTCTGTCTAATCCTGCCTTTTTGTAAATTTCTACATCCGTCATGCCACTATTATCAATATACTGGAACAATTTGTCGTGAAAAGTATCTCCCACTTCATCTATCAGGCTCTTTAAATCCAGACTTTCATTATTTGTCAGTCCCGCATCCTTTGCTAATGATTCACACGCATCCCACATAAGGTATTGGTCATCATCTCTACAAAGCTCTGTATAATTTTTCACTATGTAAGCATTTAGTTTTGTCTTAAAAGACCTGTCCAATAACATTTCTCATCCTCATCTATCGGTATTTTATGTATACTTATTATAGCAACAGCGAGATATATCCACAACGTATGATATATAGCGTTACCGCTTAAATCACCTTTTAAAGATATTCTCATAATACACCTGTCATATTTTTTGTGGTCTCTTTTTGGGCGACATTTCATTTGCTTACAAAAATTGTACTGCTATTTTCCAATAAAAAACCTCCTCATAAAAATTTCTAAAAATATGTCAATTTAAAGCGCTAAAGCACCAGGATTTTAAATCCATCATGTTATACCAGTACAGCGTTTTCGAAATAATTATACCACTTACAGGTGACATCTTTGCTTGCACTCCTCCTGATACAAGTAAGTCCCCTGCTTATTGCTTTTCGCAACCTCCGCAGGGGACTTACTTGATTCGGTTAAAATTCGTCACTTTTTACAATGACTTATGCATACCCTTGAACAGTAACCGCAAAAGAAAGCCACCCGGAAATCATAGGGTGACCTTCTCATATATGATTCAGCTTTATTTTTTATGAAAAAGAATTGTGCAGATCAGCACAGTAAAAGGTACAGAAAGCACGATCCCAAAACTGCCTGCCAGCCCCTGCATGATCGCAATTCCGATATTATTGGAATTAATGATCTGCTGATACGGAAGATTATAGGAATAATCAAGAAGAAGGGTACTGACACTGCTTCCTGCAAATGCCAGTATAAGCGTATTGCTGTCTGTTCCCATCATGTCTCTTCCCACACGCAGTCCAGCCTTAAAAAGTTCTTTTCTGGATAAAGACAGATTCTGTCTGTAAATCTCATCAATGGCACTGCTGATGGACATGGCAACATCCATAACTGCCCCCAGACAGGAGATCAGAAGACCGGATAAAAGCAAACCTCCAACCTGGATACGATTGGTATTCCAGAGAGTCATCAGGGTCTCAATATCCGAAACATTGTATCCGGAAATTCCTGATGCCTTGCTGAAACACCAGGCAGAAACCCCGGCAAGAATAACACCAACAAGGGTTCCAAGTGTTGCCGCACAGGTTTTCCGTGTAGGTCCGCCGATCAGATACATCGTGACCAGTGTAGTGATAAAACATACAAATACAGCAGTCCAGAAGGGGGAATATTTCAGGTACACCAGAGGCAGATATACAAAGATCACACAGAAGAATGTAAAGACAAGTCCCAGACATCCCTTTATCCCCTGCTTTCCACCAATCAGACAGAGAACCAGCAGGTAGATCAGTGCAAAAATATAGATAACTCCTTCTCTGTCCTGGGTATAAACACTGGCAACTGTAGAATCACCTGCAACACTCTGCATGACAATTACCTTCATCCCCGGTTTGCAGGCAGCGCCAAACAGATATCCTGAGCTGCTTGTAATATCCAGCTCTTCCCCCTTTCTCACTCCTGTAAGCATACGGACACGAACCTTCTGCTCACCCACACGGGTTCCGTTTTCCTCCAGATTATCCTGAAGGATTTTTACTACTTTTGCTTTCTCAAATGTCTGTCCTGTCCGGACCACCAGCTCTGTTTTTTCCACCTGATTCAGTTTAATGACAAAAACAGCGAACACACAGACAAACAAAATATAAATAAGATACCGGACTGCTTTTTTTCTGGTAAGCAGCCCGGTAAATTTTATTTTTTTCATACTCATGAAACTATTTGCGAAAGATTATCTTAATTCTCAGAAGCTTCAGCTGCTGCATCTGCGGATGTATCTGCAACTTCTGTGGTGTCTGAAGCACTGTCCGTGGTGTCTGCAACAGTGTCTGTATCATCTGAGGAACCGTCTGTAGTATCTGCAGAAGCATCAGCTGCGTCTGCACCAGTCTTTTTAATTTTAAATGTAGAATCAATTGCTTCCGCCTTACCGTCATCTGTGATCTGGTAAGTATCAATCGCAAAGGTATCTGCAGTTAATGTGATTACAGAATAACTTGGAAGCCAGTTCTGGCTGCGGGCTGCCACATAATCCTGCTGAGTGGAAAGAAGTTCATAATACTTGGAACCGGAAGCTGAGTTTGCTGTCATATAGAGAATCCCCTGTGGATCTGTAACTGTATCTCCGTCAACATCCTCAATTGTGTAGCAGTTATTATCCTCATGGAATGCATCCAGTGCTGCCTGTGCATCTGTGTCTCCCTCTTCCGGTGCAAGTGCGATCTGTTCCTGTGTATCTACGTTTGTTGCATGATCCCAGTCATAATCTGTTCCGTCTGCATTCAGACTGAACTCATATTTACCATGAGTCTTTCCGTCACCATAAAGCATTTTGGAACGGCTGTATGTATGATCGTGCCCCTGAAGAACCACATCAATATCATTTGCATCAAATACAGGTGTAAGCTGTGTACGAAGGATCATACCGTCTGTGTCAGAGTGGTCAAGACCTGATCCGTAAATATCCTGATGGATGGTTACAATTCTCCATTTTGCATCAGGATAAGCTTTGACAGCTTCTTCAATTGTTTTCTGATGCTCTGCCACATTGTAATTATTGGTATTCAGAACAATGAAAAGACCCTCTCCATAGCTGTAGTAGTAATCACCACCTGCCTGAGTTTTACCATTTTCTGTATTATTCGGGTTATTGAAATGATACATATAATCCTCATTCAGAGAATCATGGTTACCAATTGTAGTTGCCACTGCAAGTCCCTTCAAAGCATCTGCATTTAAATAAGAAGCATATTCTTCCTCTTTTGCTTCACCGGTTTTGTTAACCTGGTCACCTGCAGAGATCACAAAGTTGATATCCGGATTCTGCTCAAGTGCAGTATTGAGAGTACGGTTCCATGAAAAACCGTCGTTTTCTGCTGCTTTATTGGCTGCACCAGACTCATTGGTAAGCTCTGCTCCATTCTGTGTCTGACCTTTGGAAGCACCGATCTGCGGGTCACCTACATAGAGAATTTTTACTGAATCTGTACCCTGTGTTTTGTACTCAGATACCTCTGTCTGCTCACCGTTTTTTTCAACTGTGTAATAATAAGTTGTATTCGGCTCCAGACCTGTAACTGTTACATGATTATATTCATATGCCTTGTCTCCTGTAAGACTCTGGTCTACATCACCGGCAGTTCCTTCAAAGGTTTCAAGATTGTCTTTGTCTGTTCCGAAATGAACTACAGGTGTTGCATCGCTGTCACCTTTTTCACTGTACCATGCAAGGTTCAGTTGCGTATCATCAGCACCAGGTGTTAAAGATACCTTTGTAAAATCAACTGCTGTTGTTTCCCAGGCTGCATCCCAGTCAGACCATCCGGAATCAGCACCAACCACGCTGCTGTCTGTATAATGATCTGTAGATGCATATGCAGAAGGACAAACCATAGTCACTGAAAGAGCTGTCAAAAGACCTGCAATTAGTTTTCTTTTCATAATAATAGTAGACTCCTTTTCACTCAAAAAATATTATTTTTTTGTTGACAAGTGGAGTATATCACCCAAATTTTCAAAAAACAATCAGGTTTGCTTATGTTTGACAGACATTTACACTTTCCTTAACAAAAGCAGCTATTTGTTAAGTTTCATATCTCCCTGAGATACAATCATTTTAATACAGGAGGAAAGCTGTTCCCCTGCTCCAGCTCTTCCATCTGTCCCAGAATCTGCTTCTGACGATTGTCGAAAAGCAGACCTTTATTGTGGCGATAATACTGATCCGAACCATTCTCACGGATAAACCAGAGGCTGTAATAATTGGCATTCAGTTCTGTGATAAAGGCTACCATTTCCTGACTGTCACCAAAGGCTGCTTCCATAAAATCAAAAACATTCTGAAGCGTCTGAGAAATATATTCTGTCTGAGCTTCAAGGTTGTCAGCCACCTCTGCAAAAGCTGTTTTTACCTGCTCATAAGTATCTTTTTCCGAAATTTCAACAGCTTTATTATCTACTGTTTTATCTTCAGAACCTGTTTCTCCCCTCAGTTCTATCCATAATTTCTCAAGAAAATCTACTGTACGGATAAATACTTTTTCTTCATTTTTAGTGAGGAGCTCAGATTTTTTTGCAGTCTGAAAATCATTTTCTGCCTTTTTATAAATGAATTCCAGAGTCATTTCCGGAAGGTTATCTCTGTATTCTGTCATGTAACCATAGAGCTTTGTCACATAAGCATCCATAAAATAGCAGTCTGCAAATAACTGACTGAGCTTTCCATTCAGCAGACCAACAATACTCAGATGCTCATCCAGTGAAGCATTGCGAATCTTGCCCAGAGTGATGGGCGTCCATTTACCCTGAAGCAGATCCTCCACTGCATAATCTGTCTTATACTTATTGTAAAGTGCCAGATACGAAGCAAAATCCTTGGCAACCATGGGATGCTGGATGTACTGATATACCACCTCTCTGTCTACTTCTTTGCCCAGTGTTTCATATACCTGTATCAGCCTGGAAAGATCTTCCCAGCCTCTGGCGGTGGCAAAAATACGGCCGTCTACCGTATTTTCCATTCTGTAGAAATTCTTTCTGCGAAGCTCCAGATAAGAAATCACAGCAGGATGGATTCCCTGTTCATAGGCATACTCTTTCCATACCTCAAAGTCCGGCTGTACATCAATTCTCTTGATTCGGTCGAGGGTTACCACGTCAAATTCACGGACCGATTTATTATATTCCGGTGGATTTCCTGCCGTCACGATCACCCAGCCTTCCGGTACTTTCTGATTGCCAAAAGTCTTTCCCTGAAGGAACTGGAGCATCATCGGCGCCAGAGTTTCTGAGACGCAGTTGATCTCGTCAATAAAAAGAATCCCTTCTCTGAGACCTGTTTTTTCCATCTTTTCATAGACAGAAGCAATAATCTCACTCATAGTATATTCTGTGACAGAAAAACTTTCACTTCCAAAGGTTTTCTCTTTGATAAAGGGTAGTCCTACTGCACTCTGTCTGGTGTGATGTGTGATGGTATAAGATACCAGACCTACCTTACATTCCCTGGCGATCTGTTCCATAATCTGCGTCTTACCGATTCCCGGTGCCCCCATAAGGAGAATCGGTCTCTGGCGTATGGCAGGGATCAGATATTCTCCAAATTCATCCTTCGCAAGGTATGCTTCTATTGAATCTTTTATCTCCTGTTTTGCTCGTTTTATATCCATAATGTAAATCCTTTCCTGCTGAACACTTCTTACTTTTACTCAGTTTTTTATTTCATTACCTGTCCGGCTTCTCAAAATCATCCTCATTCAGGATCAGTTTCATGGCCCATACAGGTACATCCACATCTCTGTAATTATCCTGCATAAACACAAACGCAGTCTTATATGGCGGCATTTTCTTCGGGTAAATTCCGAATCCGTCTGTAAAATAGATCAATCCTTTCAGGTTATGAAATTCATGCTGTTCCAACAGTTTGTCCACCCATTCAAATGCAGGTCTGAAGTCTGTTCCACCTTCTCCATACAGTTCCAGGTGTTCCATATAATCTTTCATTTCTTTCTGAGAAGTAATCTTTTTATCTGTGTGGACTTTCTCATCACACTGAATGATGTGTACATTTATTTTTGTAAAAAAGTTCTCGCTTTCACTAAGTACACCGTAGGTTTCTTCCAGAAACTTTCTCACCAGTTCTCCCGAACAGGACATGGAGGTATCGATGACGATCACGAACTCCTCTATCTTCTTAACTTCTTTGGATTCCAGTGGTTCGATCAGCGGCATATTTCCATAGAGGCGCAGACCATAGGTATAGAAATTGTAATCAAAACTGTCATCATCCACTGCAAGTTCTTCGTGAAAAACTGCAAATTTCCGCAGGAATTCTCTGTAATCGTATCGTCTTCTGTTCTCTGTTTTTATCTGCTCCAGGAAATTTCCGTCCCGCTCACCTGCCTCCTGTGAAAAGGTTTCCAGGTCTGTCTCGATTCCATCATTAATCTCCCCCCATTTGCGGCTGAGCATGGGATTCGGTTTCTGATCCGGTTTCTTACTTTCCCAGTATCTGTGGTCATCTGTGCGAAATTCCTGTTCCAGATTTGTAAGATCCTTTTCGTTCAGATTCCATTCTGACAATATTTTATATACTCTCTGTGCGTTGAGGGTTTTTCCCTCTTTTTCAAGGAGACGGTAGGTTTCCCTTCGCAGAAGACTGCGTGAGAAACGGATACTCCGATAGCTCATCCCATCTATCATATGCTCCACTGCAATGTCACAACTCAGATCACGCATACGTTCCTGGATTGTGATTCCATCGTCTGCCCTCTTCTTACTTTCTGTACCGCTCCATGCAAAATGCCGGAAAATACAGTGGAATACCATATGCAGATACCCTCTGTTCACCAGAATCCTGTTCTCTCTATATAAGCCTCCCAGCATCTGCGGCTGGAAATACATCACTCTTCCATCCGTTCCAAATCCATGGACCTGACCATCCATCTGATAAGAAAAACTGCTCAGCGCCACATCCAAAAACCGCATTCCCAGATATAATTCATCCCGCGCAGCCCTGAGAATACTGCTGCCGATTTCCTGCAAACGCTCTGCTCTTTCTGCTATTTCCTGTATTTTATCCTCTGGCTGCATCATTATTTTCCTCTATATCTATCACAGTTCAAACCTCTTTTTTCTTAGTATAGTTCTTCTATTCAAAGATTTTTCTGTAGTTTGTGATTGTTCATTTTTCCCCTGCTCTGTCCTGTCAGCTTCCTGACTATTTTGCAGCTTATCCACATCTATATGTTCACTTCCTGCCGTATTATCCACCAGATTTGCTCTTTCATTCATCAAAAATGCGGATACTTCCGTTTCTTTTCTCTTAGATGCACAATCTAACGCAGAATCAATTCCTTCCAGTGTCCAGAGTTTTTGCGAGGATATCACTTCCAATCTGTGCATATCCTCCTGCTTTACCAGATATTCTGCAATATCTCCCAGATTCTTACGGATATATTCCCTGTAATTCTCCCTGGCTTTCCCGGTCAGTTCATAAGGAAACTCCAGTCTGCCAAATGACATATCAACCAGAACTTCCAGCTTATCCATGGCTACCGCCATTTCAAAAAGCCTGTCATATTCCTGATAATTCAGCTCCTTATCATAAAAACACTGCCTGTAATTACTGCCTGATCCATGATATTCCGTATACAAAATACGCGCCGGAGTGTTCTCAACCGCCTCATCATAATGCTCCGGAAATACAAGTCTGGCTTCTTCATACTCAGAAAGAAAGTTTACATCTATCCTCTGCCACATCTCGCCCAGCATTTCCTTAACGCCTGACTTCTTTCCCTGTCTCATATGAACAGTCAGCTTCTCCAATGCATGGCAGCCTGTAAATGCACCACAGCCTATCTGCATCAGACTGTCAGAAAACTCCAGCTTTTTCAGATTCCCGCAGCCATAAAAAATATATCGTCCAATCTCTTTTAAAGTGTAAGGAAAAACAATCTCCTCCACGTCATTTCCTGCCAGAACATGCTCTTCTCTGCCAAACCCAAGACCCTCTGACACTTCCCACAGGCTGGCATTTTTCAGTTCTTCTTTCTCATCCATATGACTGGAGAATGCATACGGTGCCGCACTGATCACCAATCTGCCATCTATCATTCCCGGAATCTCAACTCTGCCCTCTATTCCAAAACACCGCAGAATTTCAATCCCGCCAGATTTCTCTCTGTAGTAAATCTTCATTTTCTCATTTCTCCCCGAAGATATTTTCTCTCAAAGCACATAAAATCATCCCTGAAAAGTATAATACTTCCCAGGGATTTTTTCTATACTACTGATGCTTAATATTAAACAGATATTCGCACTCCACTACCCACCTATAATCGAATACCGATATAAAGATTACCATTAGCATAATACTGGCTCCGGTTTAAAGTTCAGATAATCTCCTGACACCAGCTTGTACTCTATTCCATCCACATAGCCTTTAAAGCTGTCATCATACCGCTTCTCTCCATGACAGTGAGAATAGATCACCTTCTCGGCGCCAAATTCCTGTGCCATCAGGGTAAACGGACTCTCCATCTCTCCAATACTTGTAGGTGGATAATGAAGAAACATGATAAACTTCTCATATCCTGCTGCCTTCGCCGCTTCAAAAGAGCAGCGCAGCCGCCCCAACTCCCGCTCTCTGATCTTCAGAAAATGCTCATAGCTGTCTTTTCCTTCATAACAGTAGCCTTTGGTTCCCACCAGCGCATAATCCTCATATGTATAAAAATTATTCTGCAAAAATTCCAGCTTTCCTCTGAACATCTCATTCAGATTTTCTGTCTTCTTCGCATCCCAGAACATATCGTGATTTCCCCTAAGCAGAATCTTCCTGCCCGGCAGAGCCATAATAAAATCCAGATCCGCCTGACACTCTGCAAGATCTCTCCCCCAGGAATGATCTCCGGTAATCACTACTGTATCATTCTCTGTCACTTTTCTCTTCCAGTATTTCTCGATCTTAACCACATGATTCTTCCATCTTTTATCAAATACATCCATAGGTTTATTGACTGTAAACGAAAGATGAAAATCACCGATTGCGTATAGGCTCATTGTACACTCTCCTGTCTGTTCTGCTCGTTAATTATCTTCCAATCTCGATGCTCATGGCATGCCAGGCTTCTCCGCCCCAGGTGGAGTTTGCCTGACCCAGATCTGTAAAGCCGAATTTCTCATACATCTTCACTTTTTCATCCAGACAGGTGAGGAAAAGTTTCTTTCGTCCTTTTTGTGCTTCCTTCTGGCAGTATCGGGATACCAGTTCACGTCCCAGTCCCTGCATACGATATTCCGGACGGACATCCAGACCCAGAAGCATGATATTTTTGCCTTCAGGATTACTCAGGGAAATATCTGTGAAGAATTCGTCTCTGAAAGCCTCCTCATCTGTAGGAACTCCATTAAGAAATGCAGCCAGCTTTCCGGTTTCCTTATCCTCAGCTACCAGAAATGTTTCTGCTGTTGCTTTTATTCTCTCTGTCAGACTTTTCGGGGAACATGCCTCATTTGGCGGGAAACAGATCTGCTCGATCTCTATCGCCTGCTGTGTCTCCTCCGGTCTGATACATCTGAATTCAAATCTATCCATATTGTTTGTACTCATTTTTATATCCTTCTCCTGTTATCTTGTTATTTCCTGCATATTCGCAATCTGCCAGTTTCCCATATAGTTGTTTTATCTACATCGGGCAGCTTCTCTTTGATTTCTCATCCAGATCTTCCCGTACGTAGTGTGCATTAAACTCCATGTTAATGTCGCGGATTTCCTTCGTACCATCAATATATTCCTGATACATCTCTGCCAGTCCCGCCATACAGCCATCACAGCTTGCAGAAATATTCCCAAAAGATTCTTCCACAATCTGTTTTCTTTCCTCTCTGGTTGTATCCTTTATCAGAATACTCTTAATCTCCATAACATTCACCCCGGCTTTCTTTGGTATTCTTTTGATATTTCTTTCCTAATACCTTTTATTTGATTGTAACATCTGAAAGCATTTTTGTGAAGCTAAGAAACAGGCATAAAAAACGGTCTGATTACATTTTCTCAAAATATGTCGATTTAAAGTGCTAAAGTACTGGAATTTTAGATAACACCATGTTATACTTGTGAAGGAAAATATGCAGGCAGTCCGGTCAGGTACAAAATATTTCTGACTTCCGGCATTATGAAAGATCTGCATGTACTTATATGGAGGAAATAAATCATGTCTATGAAAATTAATCACGAGCTCCCTTTACCGGAGGTTCTGAAATCTCAGTACCCTCTCAGCCAGGAACTCAAAGAAGTAAAAAAACAGCGCGATGAAGAAATACGCCGTATCTTCACCGGTGAATCAGATAAATTTATCGTCCTTGTAGGACCTTGTTCCGCTGATAACGAAGATACAGTCTGCGAATATGTACGCAAACTGAAAACAGTGGCAGATAAAGTCTCTGACAAACTGATGATCATCCCGCGAGTCTATACAAATAAGCCCCGTACCACAGGTGACGGTTACAAAGGAATGCTTCATCAGCCAGACCCTGATAAGGCTCCTGACCTTCTTGCCGGAATTATTGCTATCCGCAAGATGCACATGAGAGTTATGCAGGAGACAGGACTCTCTTCTGCAGATGAGATGCTTTATCCTGAAAACCGCAGCTATCTGGATGATATTCTCTCCTATGAAGCTGTAGGTGCACGTTCTGTGGAGAACCAGCAGCATCGTCTCACTGCCAGTGGCATGGATATTCCTGTCGGTATGAAGAATCCTACCAGCGGTGATCTCTCTGTTATGCTGAATTCCGTCACTGCTGCACAGCATCCACACCACTTCATCTACAGAGGAAATGATGTGGAAACTTCAGGAAATGATCTGGCACACACTATTCTCAGAGGTGGTGTAAACCAGTACGGACAGACTATTCCTAACTATCACTATGAAGATCTGATGTGTCTGTCTGCTCTGTATGCCAAAAAAGATCTTAAGAACCCTGCCATCATCATAGATGCCAACCACTCAAACTCCAACAAACAATACAAGGAACAGATCCGTATTGTTTCAGAAGTACTTCACAGCCGTAACTATAATCCAGACCTCAGAAAGCTGGTTAAAGGTGTTATGATCGAAAGTTACCTTCTCGAAGGCCGCCAGGATATCAGTGATCATATGACTCCTGGCTGTTCCATCACAGATCCTTGCCTCGGATGGGAAGATACAGAACGGCTTATCTATGATATTGCTGAGAAATGCTGATTTTTATGGATAATACAAATAATTCCTGCTGTTGTGGAGAGACAGAACATTTTTCAGGCTGCCTGATCTGTGGAGCACCGGTCACATACAGCGTCGAAAGTTCTGTGAAAACCTGCAGCATCTGCCACAAAGAGCAGCTGACAAATGCTGTCTGTGAAAATGGCCATTTTGTCTGTGATGCCTGTCACAGCTATGGTACTTATATACCGGTGATCATAGCCCTCAGAAGCAGCACAGAGAAGGATCCCCTGCTGCTTCTGGAAGAGATCATGGACCTTCCTTCTGTCCACATGCATGGACCTGAACATCATGCCATTGTTCCCAGTGTTCTTCTGACTGCACTTCGCAATAATGGAGAGCGTATGAATTACGATACCGCATTATCTGAAATCTGTAAAAGAGCGAGGCAGGTTCCCGGTGGTACCTGCGGTTACTGGGGAGTGTGTGGTGCAGCAGCAGGTGCCGGAATCTTTATGTCTGTTATGACCGGATCCGGTCCCCTCCATAAGGATGCATGGCCCTTTCCTCAGAAGCTTGTCTCTGTTATTTTATCCAAACTGGCTGATGTTGGTGGTCCGCGCTGCTGTAAACGCACCAGCAGAATTGCTATTGAAGAAGCGATCAGGTTTTACAGGCAGTTCAGCTCTGTAAAGATTCCGCTGTCTTCTGTACTATGTAAATATTTTGAAGATAATAAAGAATGTATCAGAGAGGACTGTCCGTATTATCCTGTGAACAAATAACTATTCATAAAATAAAAAACAGAACGAAATCCGACTGATAGTCAATGGGTTTCGTTCTGTTTTCTAATAGTTTCTCTATAAAATAATACGTTTCGCAGGATACAATGCCCTATCGCTCCATTCTGCTTTTCTGCAGTCCAAAGAAATAATATTCTTCTCTGTGCAGACATTTCTGATCAGTTCTTCTCCGTTATCTGATATAAAAAGTGCTGTGATTTCTTTTTTCCCTCCAACACTCCTTACACAGTAATCTACCAGTTTCGGAAACTGAAACAGTAATTCATCCATTTCTCTCATACTTTTGGACTGGTCGATGCGCCTTACAAAATCCAGACGCCTTACCTCACTTCCGCAGATACATTTTCCGGGGATGATACGTGTATGATCGCCGGTCCTGTATCTGATCAGAGGCTGTGCCTCCATCCCAATGGTTGTGATCACCAGTTCTCCCCATTGACCGTCAGGCAGAACATTTCCCTCTTTATCTATGATCTCTGTGATACAATGATTCTCCCTCATGTGCATGCCCTCATGAGCCTGACAGCAAATCGCACCCCCAAGTCCCATCTCTCTGGAACCATAATGAGGCCAGAGTGGTGTTCCCAAAATTTTTTCTATTGCTTTCATTACTGTTTCCGGACAGGCATCCCCTGATATCAGTGCTCTCTTTATACTGCCTTTTCCACACATTCTGAGCATGGAAAGCAGTGCTGTCGGCATACCTACATAAGTATCCGGCCGCTCCTCTTCCAGAATTGTTTTTAACTCACCATAGGTTTTATTGTTCCCGGTTAAAAGGGGATGTGCTCCTATACGTCTGATTGCGTCTGCGATCAGTTCTCCCAGTCCAGAAGGACCTGAAAACGGCATGGCAACCATAGTCCTGCTTCCCGGATAAATAAACTCACCAAGTCCGGCCATAAAAAGTTCTATGGTATGTTCACAATCTCCTTCTGTATAAAATACACGTTTACCTGCACCTGTTGTTCCGCTTGTCTGTTCTGAAATGATCCTCTGTATTTCTCCCTGAGAGCACAGTAACATCCTGCCCCCTTTCTGAGCAAGGTCGGATTCCGTTGTAAAGGGAAGGGTTTTCAGATCATCAAGGCTTTCCAGCCTTTCCGGCAGATCTCTATAAAATCCCTGCCTTTCTTTTTCTCTTTTCAGAACAGCATTCAGTTTATCCAGCTGTATTTTGTTTATTGTTTCCCTTGTAATATCTGTAATTTTTTCCTGCCTACAGATCATTGCATCTATATTGGATCGTTTCACTTTCTGTATAAATATGTTCCTTTCAGATTAGTCAGATTATATGCACAGAACGGTACCATTCCGTGATCAGGATCCACTTCACAGATATAACAGCGTTTCAGACGGTCAAGATCCAGATTCCAGGCATCCTGAAAGATCATACCTGATACTGCAAAGGTTTCATTATGTATCCGGATCAGAAACTCATCTAGCGCATCTGTCTGTGTCATTTCTCCCTCATCATAGGTTTTTGTACTGTAGCTCCACTGATTTTCCACATACTGCCTGGAATCATCACTGGTAGTACAGCAGCATCCTTTTCCTGATTTTTTTTCAAGAAGCTTCAGTTCCTGCTCTCCTTTTCTCAGATAACTTGCATGAAAGGAGCAGTAGGGATTCTCTGCGCCGCCGCCTGCAAAATCCTCAATTTTCATCAGTCCCTCTGTCTGTTCTTCAATAAGCCTCAGCATCTTTGGTATGGTGATGGGATTTTGGGGGCGCTTCTGGGAACATCTGCCAAAATAACTGATAGGCTGAAAATGTACGCCACGAACAAAGGGCATATGATCCAGACCAAATTTCAGGATATCCCCTACCTGCATATCATTTACTCCCGGCGCAATGACCGGCACAAGAGCAATACCAAGCTCTGCTTCTGAGCAGTTTAAGACCGCCTTTTTCTTCAGTTCCATCATAGCCTGTCCACGTAAAGTCTCATAAACCTGATCTGTCACACCGTCAAACTGAAGAAATACTGTATTCAGTCCTGCTTTTTTCAGCTTTCCGGCATACCCCTCCTCCCTGGCAAGCCGGACCCCATTGGTATTTAACTGAAAAAATGTAAATCCTTTTTCTCTTCCCATATGTATGATTTCAGGCAGATCGTCCCTCATGGTTGGTTCTCCTCCTGAAAGCTGTATATTAAAGGGACCTCCGTGAGTCATCAGAAAATCATACTGTTTTTCTATTTCACAGATGGGAATATCTCCCTTTTCCCTGTCTTCTCCTGCTGAAGCAAAGCAGACAGGACAATGCATATTACAGCGTTTTGTAACTTCCAGGATCATACAGCAGCCTTTTCTTTCATGTTCCTCACAGAGTCCGCAATTATCCGGACAGGATTTTTCTTTAACCTTCGGATTTACAGGCGTTTCTGCTGAGAGATTTTCTCTTCCCCAGGAAAGATAATCTGCTGCATTTCCTTCCCAGATCAGGGTCTGAAATTTTCCATGAGCATTGCATTCCTTTACCAGATAGATCCCGTCTTCACCGATACCTTTTATGGCAGGAACTACCTTCATACATTCCGGACAGACACTCTTTGTTTTGCCGATGGTGATCAAAGCTCCAGTACCTCCCGCTCTGTCAGAATTTCCATAACTTTTGTATAAGTATCTGCAATAAGTCCAGGACATTTCTCCATGATCACACCCCAGTCCAGATGAGTGATATCCTTACAGTAAAAAGCTCCGAATTCTTCCTCTGTCTTCTGGCGGAACCACTGATATAATTCCTGTACAGCCGGCTTCATCTGTGCATCTTCCTTCTCCTCAGGAGCCAGATTGCCGAGAAAATATCCGATGGCACAGGCACTTCCTGTCAGACACCCACAGGTATCTCCACAATAACCAATTCCTCCCCCAAGGCCTCCCATTGCCTTTACAAGCTGTGGATTTTCCTCTCCTATAGTTTCCAGAGTCATGATCATAATGATCTGTGAACAATGATATCCCATGCTGCCTAATTCCATTATTCTTTCATAAAGATCCATACACTACTCCTTTCTGCCAACTATCATGGTATAGCCTATTTTTCTGCCTTTGTATTCTTTCTGCAAAAGCTTATGATCCTCGCAGCAGAATAAATCATTCCAGATTGCGTCCAGATAATATTCTCTCCAGAGAGCAGTCTGGTCCTCCTGACAGAGAATCGTAAACCCTGTTTCTTTCACAATTTCCAAAAGATTGCCCGGATCCAGATCTGACAGTAAAAGAAATCCACCTTTTTTCAGTACACGCCAGCATTCAGAAACTGCCTTTTTCTGATCTCTGCTGACAAAAAATGCACACTGGCTGATACAAAGATCCATACTGTCTGCTGCATACTGAAGGTCCAGAAAATCTCCCCTCTGCACCTCACTGCTTCGCGGAGCAAGATCCACTCCCTGCACGTTCAGACCAAATGCTTTCATGATCCGCACTGTCTCTCCCTCTCCTGCTCCCAGATCCAGCGCTTTCATTCCTTTTTTCAGTTCTATTCTTTTCAGAAGATGAATTGTCTGCTCTTCCCCTCCGGGATGTCTGTTCATCTATTTATCCTCCAGTGCACGTTCCACTGCCAGAACCTTTCCAAGAGCCAGTTCCTCCGGAACATAGACAAAGCCACATTTTGGACAGACCGGCATCTCAACAGGAAAACCGTTCTCCAGATACATAAATTTTGCTTTTCCTTTTACAAGAGGAACCTTGCATTTCATGCAGGTCAGCTTTCCCTCAGGATCAATGGTATAATATGTTCTCTCTACTGCCATTACTGTCCCACCCTTTTCATAATATTCATTCTGTGACTGTATGCTCTACGTACCAGATACCCTTCTTCTGTTTCCACAAATCGCACCCAGAATGTTACATTTCCAAGTCTGCTCCTTGTCACCAGTTCTTTTGTCTCTTCATCAAAGATCGCTTCCTGGTTTTCTCTGTAATCTGATAATACACGCTCCACATCACTTTTCAGGATCATACGTTCATCCATCATACTGATGGCATCCTCTGTATATGCAACGGTATAATCTTTTTTCTCCATCATCAGTTCCTCATTCCATATATTTTTTAAAAGCTTCTCTTTTAGCATAAGCCGGTTGTAGCGTTTCTCACTGATATCCGGCATATTGACGGCATTTGTGCCATACAGAAGTTCCAGGATATGTCTGGATTCCCTGCCTTCCCTGACAAATCGGTCCCTGCATGCCATGCAGTATGTTATATATGGGGCATCGGATCGTTCCAGACACTTTTCTGTCATTTTATCTGCCATTTCTTTATTAGCGTAGGAAGTCAGTCCGCCGTATCCGCAGCAGGGAGACAGATCTCTGGAATATTCTGTATTTACAACAGTACACCCCATATCTGCAAGAAGCTCTCTTATTGTATCCTGTGTCTGTGTATCTCTCCTGGCACCGCAGGCATCATGTATTGCAACAGGTATCTCCAGTCCTTTTGCCTGTCCGGGAAGTCCGATCTCCTTTAAGATTTCCCAGATTCCTGTGACTCTGGCACCAAGACTCTCTTTTAACTGTTTCATACAGCTTGGACAGCCTGCTATGATCATGGGATCTCCCAGCTTTGCAAGTTCCTGCTTCAGCTGTTCATTTACCTTTTCTGTCATTTCATAGCGTCCTGCCCATTCACTGATGGCACCACAACATCCCAGCATCAGAGCAACACCTCCCTCTGTCCTCCTGCACAGATCCTCATATGCCTCTGTGACAACATCCGGCGCTATGGCTCCTGCCTGACATCCTGGGAAAAATACATATCTGCAGGCTTCATATCCCGGCTGAGGTCTGCATAAGAAAGCCTCTGAATTGGAAAATAGCATATCCATCAATGCAAATTCATGAGGAGCCAGAGGCATCTTGTCTGTAGATACCATATTTTCTCTTGCAGATTTACAGACCTGGCTCATATCAAACCCATTTGGACAGGTTACAGTACACTGTCCGCAGAGTGAACAGGAATTCATCGGTTTATTCATCTGGTGATCTCCCATAATGATCTGGGTATTATTATAAATCTCACGTGCAAGAAGACCAGGGTGCTTTTTATATTCACTTAAATAGACACAGCTTTTCATACACTCATCACAGTGGCACTGAATGCATCGCTTTGCTTCCTCAATAGCGTCTTCCTTTGAATATCCATCTGTGCTGCAGGGAATCTTTTTGGAGCCTTTTATCCCTTCCATATTTGTATAGAGCCTGGTAGTAACTGCTCTTTCACTGCCTCTGTTGCTGTGGGGCGAAAGATTCTGTACAAGGAGGTCTACAGTCAGAGCAGCTCTCTTTGCAGCAAAAGCCGCATCCATCACAGACCGGACCGGACCGCTAACAATTCCCGCCTGTTCTCTCAGCATGATCTCTGCGTCTGCTGTTTCCTCTGGAGCCAGCTTTTTGGCCACCTCCTCTGAAGCACAGACCACATCTGCCTCCTTCATTTTCTCTCTGATAAACGGAAGGTCAAGACTGCATCCAAATTCAAAGGAAAGGTCCATGGAACTGAGACGTTTTACCTCATTTTTGCGATCTGATTCCGAAAGCTTTGGAGCTGCTGCTGCAATATAGGCTTCATAATCTTTCTCCTGACAGTAAATGGTTGCAGGATACATCTTCTTTTCCAGTTCCCCTGCAAGAAACAGCGGGAATAATCCTGAGCCAAAGATCACAGCCTTTTTTTTCTTTCTGATACGAAATACACTGCTCCGTTTTCCAGGTTCCCCATATCGGACAATGGCACGCTCTACTTCACGTATAGATATGCCATCACCCAGCTCACAGAGTCTGCATTTCTCCTCACAGGGTGCAGTACATCCGTTACAGAGGATCATGGGAAATGGTGTAATCTTCTCATAGATCCCCAGAGCTTTCTTAAAATTTCCTTTTGCAGCATAAAACAGCATTTCTTTTGTATCTGCTTTGAAAGGACAGGCTGCAACACAGTACGCCGGCTGTTCATGAACACAGAGGCCGATCATATGATCCATCTCTTCCTTTGACATTCGATTTACGTGATAAACATGAGTGGAACCTCTCTCCTGTATATATGTCATAACCCGATACTCCTTTCATTTCCAAAGGGGAGACAGTCTCCCGTCTCCCCTTATTATATTACATGATAAAATTATACTGAGAATTATTTCTCAAGTTCCTTTAATGCTGCAAGAACCTTTTCCGGACGGGCAGGAACACGTGTGATACGTGCGCCTGTAGCATTGTAGATTGCATTCAGGATTGCAGGATGAGGAGCATCCAGCGGAGCCTCACCACAGCCGGCAGCACCGTAAGGACCGCTTGGACGATATGTTTCATTGAAATGAAGTTCAATATCATCCGGCGCATCATTTGGATACGGAATGCCACAGTTCTTCAGAGAAGTATCATGGTTCAGATCCTCGAAATCTTCTGTAAGAGCAAGACCAATACCCTGTACAAGACCACCGTAGAAGTTGCCTTCTACAAGAAGTCTGTTCATGATCGTACCTACGTCAGCCACACAGGTGAATTTTTCAACTTTAACTTTACCTGTTTCTGTATTAACAGCAACTTCCGGAAGGAAAATCGTGTACATGTAGGTTGCAAACGGATCACCCTGTGCTGTATCCTGATCGATCGGATGATCTGCACAGAAGGTTGTCACCCAGTTACCTTCATATTTTGTTGCAAGACCTTCAGCCACCATCTCATCATAAGTACGGAAGGTTCCGTCTTCTTTTTTCATGGCTGCCACAAGGTTTTCTGCTGCCAGACGACATGCATTACCTGACATAACCTGTGAACGTGATCCACCTGCAGGACCTGCATTAGGACATGTCTTGGTATCATTCATAACAAGTTTGATCTGTTCCGGCCTGATTCCTGCCTGGCGAAGTGTTTCATGGGATGATACAAGAACACCCATATCAGCGCCCTGTCCGTGATCCTCCCATGCAGCATACATGGTAACTGTTCCGTCCGGGTTCAGTTCTGCAAATGCGTTTGATGTATCAACACCGTCAAGACCACAGCCATATACACCGAGAGATACACCGATACCATATTTGATCTTGCCATCAGAAGCTGCATTCTTTTCAGCCACACGTTTCTTAGCTGCTTCATACAGTGGACGTGCTGTCTTGAACAGATCTTCTTCACAGTATACTTCAGGCGGATAACCTGTAGGGATCGTACTGCCTTCGGATTCTTTGTAACAGTTCATTTCACGGATATCGAACGGGTCGATTCCCATCTTTGCTGCCAGAACATCTATCGCGATCTCAGATCCCATGTAAGACTGCGGAGAACCGTAAGCACGGAATGCGGAACCCCATGCGTGGTTTGTAAATACTGTTGTAGATTTATTACGGATAGAATTGATTCCATAACCTGCACCTGTAAACTGGGAAAGTCTCATTGTAAGCAGGTCACCGAATTCTGAGTATGGACCATGATCCACATAGTTATTGCCCCAGAGTGCAAGAAGCTTACCGTTTTCATCTGCTGCAAGCTTGATATTCATAAATGCAGGAGATCTCTTTCCTGTATATGTAATATTCTGGAACTGATTAAATACCAGAGATACTGGACGTTCAAGAATCTTAACAGCAGCACCGATCAAAGCCTCATTTGTAGGAGAAAACTTGTAACCAAAGGTTCCTCCTGCATGGTTCTGAACAATTCGTAAGTTCTCCATTGGCACACCGATACCATCAGCGATCATAGGCATATGCAGATGGATACCAATGGATTTGGAATGAACAGTTATCATACCGTCTTCGTCAATATAACCATAACCGCAGTCCGGCTCAAGATGAAGATGAGGCTGACGTGAACAGTAAGATTCTATCTCAACCTGCTGTGAGTCCGGAATGCTGTCCCAGTCAAAATCAGGGCCCTTGATACAGTTTGTCTCAAAGAATGCGTTCGGAGTACCGGGATGGATCTCCGCTGCATCCGGTGCGATGGCATCCATTGCATTCATGTATGCAGGAAGCTCTTCAATTTCAACTTTAACTGCTTCTGCTGCTGCACGTGCATGCTCTTCTGTATCAGCAGCTACGATGGCAATCGCATCACCAAACTGGAAGATTTTTTCATCGCAGAGTACAGGACGTTCAAAACCGTCTGTCTTGTTGTGTTTTGGAAGCATTACAAGACCATTGATCTTATTAGTTCCGCCTGCTGCCTTAATATCTTTTGCTGTGATAACTCGAACAACACCAGGCATGCTCTCTGCTTCTGCTGTGTCAATGCTGAGGATATTTGCATGAGAAACCTTTGCCTGTGTAAGAGCAAGACGAAGTGTTCCTGAAGGCATCTTTAACGCATCATCCGCACCAAAGTCCCAGGTACCTGTTACCTTCTGTGCTGCTGACGGACGGATATAGTTTGTTCCAACAATAGAATCCCCTGTCTGTTTGAACACAAGGTCTTCCTTTGTCATCTCACCGCGCATAACTGCTGCTGCAGCCATAGTAGCATCGATCAGCGGCTTATAGCCTGTACAACGGCAGAGATTACGCTGTTTGTTAAACCAGTCTCTTACCTCTTCACGGGTAGGGCTTGGATTATTATCCAGAAGCACTTTTGCGGAAATAATAAAGCCCGGTGAACAGAAACCGCACTGTGCACATCCATATGCCATCCATGCAACCTGGATCGGATGCATATCAGAAAGTGTTCCCACACCCTCAATGGTTGTGATCTCTGCATGGTCGGGAACACGGCTCATCTTGTAGATACAGGATCTTGTAACTTTTCCGTTCATAATAACATTACAGGCTCCACAGTGACCTTCACCGCAGCCAATCTTACATCCTGTAAGAAGAAGGTGATTACGGAGCACCTGCGCCAGTGTCTCATCCTTATCAAGAATAAGTATTCTCTCAACACCATTAATCTTCAATGTCTTTTTAATCATGTCCCATTCCTCCTTTTAAAAAAATTCATTTCAATCTTACTGATCTTCAGGCTTATGCACTCCACACGGATCATGATCAGCCCCTTTGCCTGTCAGATCTTTCAGTCTCTCTATTCCTCTGGCAGAATAGAAAACAATGGAAGAGCTACTCCCGTCCAGATTCTCACCGCTGAGCTTTAAAACATTTGCATTCTCATAATAATCGATGGGAAGCGTCCGGCTGTATACAACCCCTGTACGCTCATCTTTTACCTGTACAGTAACTTCTTTTGCGGTAATCTCAAAAATCTTATCCATAAAAAAGTTCTCCTGTCCACGTTATTTTATATATCCATACTACCATGATTTTGCACAATTATACAAATTACAAATAATTAATAGTTGGCTATTTTATATATTGCAGACAATTTTATTTTGTTTTATTTAAAATTTTAACTATTTTTATTCTTTTATATGTTATAATAATATCAAATTTGTATAATATCATTGAAAGAAGGAGGTATCTAAATGCAGACAGGCGCCCTCATCGTGGCTGCGGGGAAATCATCACGAATGGGAGACTTTAAACCCATGCTTCAGCTTGGCTCCATTTCCATCGCACAGCGCGTGATCAATAATTTCCGGCAGGCCGGAATCTCCAAAGTAGTAGTGGTAACCGGATATCATGCAGATGTTCTGGAATGCCACCTGGCTTCCAATAATGTAGTCTTTCTTCGAAATGAGAACTATGCAAACACTCATATGTTTGATTCTGTCCGAATCGGACTTGAGTATCTGAAAGACAAAGTGGATACGGTACTCTTTACACCTGTTGATGTTCCGCTGTTCACAGCCCAGACAGTCACTCAAATGCTCTCTCTGGGGCGTCCCCTTGTAACTCCGGTCTGTAATGGCAATCCCGGTCATCCCATTCTGATCCGTTCCACACTGATTGATTCCATCCTAAGTGATGACGGAAAATCAGGACTTAAAGGTGCTGTGGATAACTGCGGGGAACCCATGTATTATCTTAATGTAAAGGATCCCGGTATTATTCATGATGCTGATACACCAGAGGATTATGCTGAACTTCTCCGCATACACAACCAGAGTCTGATCCGTTCTGAAATCCATATTCAGCTAGCCCGGGAAAAAGTTTTTTTTGATGAAAAACTCTATTCGCTGCTTACACTGATCCATGAAACAGGATCTGTCCGCGATGCCTGTGAGCGCATGCACATTTCCTATTCTACCAGCTGGAACCTGATCCATACCCTGGAATCACAGCTTCATGAACCTCTGATCATCAGAAGCCAAGGCGGTACAAGGGGAAGCCATAGCGAACTGACACCATACGGCGAAGAATTTCTGAAACGATATGCCCGTTTTTCAGAAGAAACACGTTCCTGTTCAAAAAAAATATTTGAAGAATGTTTCGGAGGGTTTTTAAATGCGTAACCTTTATCTGGTCCGGCATGGAAAACCACAGTATCCGGATGAACATTCTTACTGTGTAGGACAGACAGATTTCTCTCTATCCATGCTTGGACATCTGCAGGCAGTCCTTCTTAACGAAGAATTGTCCGATAAAATATCAGGGGTATACTGCAGTCCTTTGTTAAGAGCAGTTGAGACAGCAGGCCATATGGCACCTGAGCTTCCACATATCATTGTTTCTGATCTGTCAGAACGAAATCTGGGAGAATGGGATGGCCTTTCTTTTGATGAAATACGCCAGAGATGGCCGGACATTTATAAAGCGCGTGGGAATAACCCTGATCATCCGATCCCGGGAGCAGAAACTCCTGCTGCATCTGGTTTTCGCTTTTCGCAGGCAGTTCATAAGATTCTTTGCGCTTCTGAAGGTGATATTGCAGTGGTAACTCATACAGATGTAATCTCTTCTTATTTACATGCATTACATTCTGATATGTACAGCAGGCAGCGGTTTCGTCTGCCCTGCGGCTCTTACTATCATCTGGAAGTGAATGAAAAAAATAATATTTCTTTCTCTGATCCCAGTTATATACTGCCTCATCCTGAATTAAATGACGGACTATGTCTCAGGCTTCGCAATGCTGTTTCTCTGCCCCGTCATGTACAAGCTCACAGTGATGCTGTTACTGAACTTGCCTGTTGTTTATGCAATATGCTGGAATCCAATGGTTATATCTTTGACCAGAAGCTTGTTCGCTCCGGTGCACTTCTGCATGATATTGCCAGACTTCAGAGGCATCACGCGAAAACAGGCGGTGAACTTTTCTTACAGTTAGGTTATCCTGAGATCAGCCAGATCATTTCACAGCACCATGGTCTGTTGGAAGCCACGCTGGATGAAGCAGCTATTGTATTTCTGGCTGATAAACTGATTCAGGAAACACAGCGTGTAACCATAGAAAAAAGATTTGCCGACAGCATGAGTAAATGCAAAAGTCCGGAAGCTCGCAAAGCTCATGAGCAGCAGTTAGAACAAGCCCGCAAACTGCAGGACATTATACAATCACTCTGCCATATCACGCTTTAGTTCAGGCGGGCAGACGTACACAACTGGAGCAGAAAAATCACTTAATTTAGTTAGGAGGTATTTTATTATATGAGAACATTATTTCAGACAATAAAACAACAATTCCTGGAGGGAAACGATCTTGTACTTGTTTCCGTTACAGCATCCTCAGGGTCTACACCAAGAGGTGCCGGTTCCCGCATGCTGGTCGGAAAAAACGGCAGAATTTCCGGAACCATCGGAGGTGGAGCTGTAGAATATCGTGCTGAATGTATGGCATTGGATATTCTTGAAAAAAAGGAATCCTGCGAGCATGAATTCCGGCTGAATCATAAAGATGTTGAAAATATTGGTATGATCTGTGGTGGTGATGTTACGGCCTTTTTCCAGTATCTTGATCATAACGATCCGATTATTATGGAAATCACGGAAACTGCTGAAAAATTCTATGAAGAGCGAAAAGATTTCTGGCTGATTTGCGATCTTCTCACCACCTCCGGTGTGAGCCTTTACAGTCCTGCATGCGGTCTCATCGGAACTGCCAATGTTCCTTCTTCTGTATTATCTTCTTTGTCTCTAAAGCCACACCGATATCACAGTGAAGATTATGATCTGTTTTCTGAACAGATTGGAACCTCAGGAACTGTCTATGTATTCGGCGGCGGACATGTCTCACAAAAGCTTGTCCCAATCCTTGCAAGCGTTGATTTTCGCTGTGTTGTCCTGGATGACCGGCCGGAATTTACAAATCCTGCTCTTTTCCCAGGAGCAGTTGAAACAATACTTTGTGATTTCAACCATCTGGACCAGTATGTTTCTATTACAGCTGCTGATTATTGCTGCGTCATGACACGTGGACATTCCTATGATACCATTGTACAGGCACAGCTTCTCGCTACACCTGCATGTTATATAGGCGTCATTGGAAGCCGTGCAAAAAAAGCTGCTGTATTTCGCCGTCTGATTGAAGAATACAACATTAATGAACAAGATTTAAACCGTATCATCTCACCTATAGGACTGGAGATCAAAGCAGAAACACCGGCTGAAATCGCCATCTCCATCACAGGACAGATGATCCAGGTTCGCGCTGACAGAAAGGATACATCAAAATGATGGCAAAATCAGTATATAAAACTGTAATATTTGGTGCCGGACAAATTGGACAAATGACCGCAAGACTTCTCAGCAGTCCCTGTCAGCTCCTGTGCTTTGCTGATAATGACCCCCATAAACACGGATCATATATTGGAAATATTCCAGTCTGTTCTCCGGATACTGCAGCAGCACTTCTCCCGGATCTGGTCATCCTGGGAGTTCTGGATGAAGAACGGCGCAATTCTATGATAAAGCAGATGGAAAACTTAGGTTATCACGGACCTTTTCGTGATCCCTCCGTCCTTCGCATGTTTGACGCACGGGTTGCTGTTATGCGTCTTTTATCTGAGCAGATCTATCAATTGGATATTCCGGGAAATGTTGCAGAACTAGGTGTTTTTCGAGGTGAATTTTCTTCCCTGATCAGTGCAGCCTTTCCAGACCGAAAAATCCATCTTTTTGATACTTTTGAGGGATTTTCAGAAAAGGATATCACAATAGAAGCCTCCGGTAATCTGTCCCGTGCCAAAACAGGTGATTTTTCTTCTACTGATATTGACTCTGTTCTTCATGTTATGCCTAATCCTACACGTACTGTGATCCACAAAGGATGGTTTCCGGATACCTTTTCCGATGTCACAGATGAAACTTTTTGTTTTGTATCTCTGGACGCAGATCTCTATGCTCCAACTGCAGCCGCACTTCCTCTGTTCTATGAACGCCTGGCCACCGGAGGAGTTCTCCTGATCCACGATGTGTACAGTACACAGTTTTCCGGATGTCGAAAAGCGGTCGGGGAATTCTGTCTGAAAAACCATCTGTTTGCAGATCCTGTATGCGATCTGCATGGAAGCGCAATGATCCGAAAATTATAAAAGGAAACGCCGGAACCGGTATTTACCGGAACCAGCGTTTCTTTTTCATTTATTTATTGTATAGCCCTTTTCCACGTCCATGCCTAACCTTTATAAAATTCCTTTCAGAACATTTTCCAACGCTTCTCATGGAAGTAATTTCAGGACTGGCCAATCAAAAAAATAACCGCTAGAAGCCTTGATTTCTAGCGGTTCTACGTGCGTTAGAGGTTGCTGCGTGCCAGTGGCACGCGTTTAGCAACGACCGGAGCGAAGCGTAGATCGAACCCGTTCGAGTCCGACCCGTACTCGAATAAAAAAATAAGACAGTGCATTTGCACTGTCTTATTTTTTATTAGCGTGCGTTAGAGGATTCGAACCCCCGGCCTTTTGGTCCGTAGCCAAACGCTCTATCCAGCTGAGCTAAACGCACATCCTTGTGAAGTTCTTATCTCGTGTCCCTCACAACAATGAGTATTCTACTCTATACTGGAGCATTTGTCAACACTTTTTTTGAATTTTTTATTTTTTTCTTTTGATTCGCAAAATTATAACAATTTACAACTATTCTGTAATGATATCAGTACACAGGTACACCAAAATACCATCGCAGTCCTGTTTTCATTAATTCCGCCGCAAAGCCTCGATCGGGCTCAGTTTTGCTGCTTTCTTCGCAGGATAAATTCCAAAGAATACTCCTACTGCACAGGAAAACAAAGTCGCCGCCATAATTGTACTCAGGCTGATTCCCGGAGTGATGGACATTCCCATACTGCTGCTTATGATTGAACAGATCACATATCCGCCAATCACACCCAGAACAATTCCTATCACCCCTCCAATCACCGTCAGAATTGCCGCCTCTGCCAGAAACTGCATCATAATAGAAGAGGTTTTCGCTCCCAGTGACTTACGGATACCAATCTCTCTGGTACGTTCTGTTACGGAAACCAGCATAATATTCATAACGCCGATACCGCCAACCAGAAGGGAAATTCCCGCCACAAAGGAGATAAAAGCAGTCACCATATCCAGCATCTGATTCATAGAGCTCATAATATCCTGAAAGCTCTGTACCTGAAAGTAATCTTTTCCTGCACACTGATGTCTTTTTTCCATCAGTTTTACCACTTTGTCAGCAACATCCTGACTGTTTAAGCTCTTATCTGCCTGCATTGTTACTGAGAAAAAGTAATCGGATACACCGGTGAATTCATTCATTGTAGTATAGGGAACATTAATAGTCACCGGCATTCCCTCATAAGTATAACTGACAAAGGTTCCATTTTCTTTCTGGGTTGTCACCCCGCAGATACGAAGACTTTTGGTCAGTCCATAACAATTGACATCTACAGTCATTCCAACCACATCATCTGTGCCAAAGAGTCTTTTTGCATCTGCATCGGAAAGCACACAGACATTTTTTGCTTCCTGAACTTCATTTTCCCCGAAATATACTCCATGCTTCATGGTGGCATTATTTAACAGCTTTGCATCCGGTCCCTCACCCGTCAGCATAAGAGAAAAATTTCCCTTACCTGTGGTAGTTTCTCCACTGAATGAATCCGAAACATTTACTCCTTCTATACCGTCTACCGCCCGGATTGCTTCCACATCATCCGCAGTGATCCACTCCTCATCTGTCTGTGCCTCATCGCTGACACTGATGGCAATCTGCCCGCCGCCGATATCATCAATTTCACTGTTCATCTGGTTCTTGGTTCCTTCACCCACAGATACAATGGCAATTACAGAAGCAATGCCAATGATAATGCCAAGCATAGTCAGAAAAGAACGTCCCTTATTTGCCATAATGTTATGGACTGCCATCTTGATATATTCATACAGATTACTCATCGGCATCCTCTCCTGTCTGTTCAGGAACTGCCTGTACTTCCATTCCCTCTGTGTAATCACCCAGATCTGCGATTACTTCTTCTCCTTCTTTGATTCCGTCCGTAATTTCCACATAATCCTCTGAGCTGATTCCTGTGGTAATATTTCTCTTTGTCACCAGTCCATCTTCTATCACATAGCAGAAGGAGCCTTCTTTTCCGATATTGACCACTTCCACAGGAAGAGTCACCACATTTTTCGCAGAAGCCGCATAAATCTTAACCTTTGCATCTACTCCCAGGAAAATATCTTCATCCGGATTATCAATGCTTACTGTTGCTGAAATGACCGGCGTTCCTTTTTCATTCTGCACCGCAATATGACTCATTTTTGTTACAGTACCCTGATAAGTATTATCCCCCAAGGTAATCTCAACAGACTGCCCCTCTTTCACTGTATTATAATCATATTTAGAGAGAGTCACATCCACACTTGCCTTGTCTGTATTCTCAATAGTAAACAGTTCCATACCCTGAGTAACTGCTGCTCCCTGCTTAATATCTGCCTTGGATATGATTCCGTTAAATTCTGCGGTGATTCCTTTCTTTCCTTCCTTCACCAGCTCCTCGGCTGATTTTGCGTCCAGTTCGGAAAGATTATCTGTTACTTTCAGTTTCTCTTTTTCTTCTTTTGTCAGGCTTGTGGAATCTGCCTCTGCGATAGTTTTCTCAGAAGCCAGATCTGACTGAAGCTCTGCAAGTTCATCGCTTGCTGTCTCAAGCGCACTTTCCAGAGCAGAAGTATCCGCAGTTACTGTCCCGCCATCACTTCCACTGTAATCATATCCGGAGGAGGAAGAATCTTCCCCATCACTGTCATCTGCATCTGAACCGTCTGAAATTCCCCATGAGTAATCTGCACTGCTTTCTGTGAAATCAGAAAGTACCGGCATTTTCGGTGTCTGCTGCTTAAGATCATTATAAGTCTGCTGTGCCTGCTGCATTGCGAGCTGTGCCTGTGTTCTTGCAGCCTCCGCATTATCCAGAGCCTGTGTATTCTCATCTGAAGGGTCTGCCTGCCATGTTGCAAATGCCATCTGATATGTGGTGTCTGCCTGATTATAATCGCTTTGTGCCTGATTATACTGTGCATTCAGATCTGAGAGCTGCTGCTGGTACTGCGGAAGAGTCTCCGTCTTGTATGTATAAAGTGCGGCCTGATATTTACTCTGGATTTCCTCCTGTTTCTTTGCCTCTGCCTGGGCTTTTGCCTGAGCTTCCTGCTGCTGTGCCTGAGCCTGAGCTGCTGCCTGTGCGGATGCCTGAGCTGCCGCTTCACGCTGTGCCGCTGCTGCTGCCGCTGAAATCTGTGATTTCAGAGACGAGACATAAGCCTTTTTATCCTTTATTTTCTTCTCAAGCTCCTGAACATTCTTTTTGGCATCCTTCTGCTTCTTCTCTGCTTTGTCAGATTTATTTCTTGTATCCTTTGTATCATACTTTGTTGATTTCAGATTCAGTTCTGCTTTCCGATTATCTTTCTCCAGATCCTCTGTATTAAACTCGATCAGTTTTGTTCCCTTTTTCACCACATCTCCCTGGGCAAAAGAAACCGTTTTCAGCTCTGCATTTACAGGAGAATAATAGGTCTTCTCCTCTTCACTTCCCACTGTTCCTGTAGCATCTACAATTTCCTCAACATCTCCTTTCTCTGCAGTTACTACCTGAACCTGTGGAATCTGATTTTCTGTTGAATTTCTCTGACCTGCTACTGTAACTCCGCCGGCAACAACAAGAACAGCTGCTGCTCCAATAATAATTTTCTTTTTACTTTTCTTTTTTTTCATAATATTTGTCTCCTTGTAACCGGGTTTATGCATCCAGCTGATTTTTTATATATTCTTCTTTCCCATAGTTTTTATTGATAAAATCTGACTCTATCTTTCCATCCATAATTCTGACTACACGCCTTGCCTGAGCAGCAATCCCATTATCATGTGTGATCAATATGACCGTTTTTCCCTGCTCGTGCATACTTTTAAGAATCTGAAGAATCTCCTTACTGGATGCAGAATCCAGATTTCCTGTAGGTTCATCTGCCAGGATCACCGGTGGCTGGGCCGCGATTGCTCTTGCAATAGCCACCCTCTGCTGCTGTCCTCCTGACATTTCATTTGGTCTGTGATCCATACGTTTCTCAAGCCCTACCATGGTCAGTGACTCTACTGCCAGCTTATGTCTCGTTTTTCTGTCTACCCCTCTGTAAACCAGCGGTAGTTCCACATTTTCAATTGCAGTCAGATTTGAGATCAGATTAAATCCCTGAAAAATAAATCCGATCTCCCGGTTTCTGACTTCTGAGAGTTCATTGTCTTCCATTGTGGACACATCAGTTCCATTCAGAAAATATTCGCCGGATGTAGGCACATCCAGACAACCCAGCATATTCATAAATGTAGACTTTCCTGAACCTGACTGTCCGATAATAGCAACAAACTCACCCTTATTAATTTCCAGATTAATATGATCCAGCGCCCGTACTTCATTCTCGCCGGGATTATATATTTTACACAAATCTTTTACTCTGATCAGCGCTTCCTCCATCTTTCCCTCCCGTCTATTAAATATCCTGCTCCAATCCAGATCTTACAGAATCGCAACCTGTCTTTCGTAAGATATCAGAAATACCTTTTACAATCATAACCTCACTTATATGTTAAAAGGGCAGCGCTTCAGTTTTCCAAAAGCTCTGCCCTTATCTGCGGAATCTGCAAGTCTCTGTTATCAGAAACGATACAGCTTCCACGATTTCTTCATATTTTTATTCCGCATCTGCCTGACTTTTTATGCTTCCAGCAGAAATGCCTTATATGCTTTCTTAGCTTCGTAAATATCTGCCTTACTTGTCACTTCCCATGGTGCATGCATACTGAGCACTGCCACACCGCTGTCAATGACTTCCATTCCATAAAGCGCTGCGATATAAGCGATTGTTCCGCCTCCGCCTACATCAACTTTACCAAGCTCAGCTGTCTGGAACGCAACTTCATGGCTGTCAAAAATATTTCTGACTCTTGCCACATATTCTGCATTTGCATCATTCGAGCCGGATTTACCTCTTGCTCCGGTAAATTTATTTAATACGATACCTCTTCCAAGATAAGCTGCATTCTTTTTCTCAAATGCCTCCCCATAAGCCGGATCATAGCCTGCACTTACATCAGAGGAAAGCATACTGGAATTCTTCAGAGTTCTTCTCAATCTCAGATCACTGTAGCATCCCATTGCATCCAGAAGTTCAGCCACTGCGTTCTCAAAGAAACGTGACTGCATACCGGTTGCACCTACGCTTCCAATCTCTTCTTTATCAGTAAACAGACAGCAGGAAGTGTGTTTCGGGGTGTCCATCCCAAGCATTGCAAGCAGAGAAGTATATGCGCACACTCTGTCATCCTGTCCATAAGCAGCGATCATACTTCTGTCCAGACCACACTCTCTTGCCTTTCCTGCCGGTACGATCTCCAGCTCTGCAGAAAGAAAATCTTCCTCTTCCATATCATACTTCTCTTTAAGGATATTCAATACATTCTGTTTTACTGCCTCTTTCTTCTTATCATCTTCCAGGTCTTTCAGTGGTCTGCTGCCGATCAGGATGTCCAGATTCTCTCCCTCGATCACTTCTGCCGCTTTTTTCTGCATCTGCTTTCCTGCAAGATGGATCAGAAGGTCTGTGATATATACGATCGGATCATCCTCATCCTCACCGATATTTACTTCTGCTGTACTTCCGTCTTTCTTTACCACTACGCCATGGATTGCCAGGGGAAGAGTCACCCACTGGTATTTCTTAACACCGCCATAATAATGGGTATCCAGATATGCAAGATCCGTATCCTCATATAATGGATTCTGTTTGACATCAAGACGTGGAGAATCAATGTGTGCTCCCAGAATATTCATTCCCTCAGAAATATCATCCTGTCCGATATGAAACAGTGCAATGATCTTCTTCATTCCGACTGTATAAACTTTATCTCCTGCTTTCAGTTTCTCACCCTTCGCAGTCTTCTCTTCCAGAGATTCATAACCTGCTGCCCGTGCTTCTCTGATGATCTGCGTCACACATTCACGCTCTGTTTTTCCAACATTAAGAAAATTGCGATACGCTTTTGCAACCTGCTCCAGTTCTTTTTCTTCTGCTTCTGTATAAGAAAGCCATGCATTTCTACGTTCCATTTACTGTTCCGCCTTTCTTTATGACTGTCATTCATAGTATTGCTTTGATAACGGTAACTATTCATCAGTTCGCTATTATGTAATGATATTGAACAATTACCTGTTTTTCATTATAAAACATCCTCTGAAAATTTTCCATATGATTAATATTTATTTGTCAGTGGACATTATGATTCATTTCCGCTATAGTTGATGGCAGGTTAATGTTTCTCCTCTCAAATTCATTATTTGCGAGGATTATTATAAAAATATCTGCAATACCAGGAGGTTCTGTCATGAAAAATTCAGAGGAACTGCGTCAGCAGCTTCGTTCCATAAACCGCAAAAGTTATCCGGCATATAAAGGGCTGAAAGGTCTGTATCATTTTGGAAATTATATTCTGTCCATCGACCATGTGCAGGGAGATCCTTTTGCTTCTCCCTCTCATGTCAGCATTCAGATTTCACACAGAGATGCCGGATTTCCCGTCGAATATTATAAAGATACACTTACCGGGACTACTCTTTGCGACTATCTTACACGTCAGTTTGAAAAACAGGTCAGCCAGTACAGCTTTCGTGCAAAAGGCTCCGGCAAAAGCGGCCTGCTCACTGTCAGTCATTGTGGTCAGGAGATTCTTTCCCGGACAGCCTGTGAAATAACAGAAAAAGGCATAACCGCCCGCTTTTTTGTGGGCTTCCCTGCTAATGGCCGCACGATCAATGCCACTGAACTGGAGAAAATCCTTTTTGATTTTCTGCCTGTATGCATTCAAAAATCCTTTTTCTATTCCAGCCTTAATGCAAAGGAATTACAGAATTATATAGAGCTTGCAGAGGATCAGGAATTTATCCGTCAGACGCTGCCCGCAAAAAATCTCTGCGCATTCATAGCCGACGGCTCCATCCTCCCAAGAGAAAGCGGTATTTCCTCCCGCCCTATGAAAGCTTCTGTTCCCTTTACTTCTCCGGACAGTCTGCGCATTTCCATAAATCTTCCCCATAAAGGAAAAATCACAGGCATGGGGATCCCAAAGGGAATCACTCTGATCGTAGGCGGTGGATATCATGGCAAATCCACGCTTCTGAATGCACTTGAACTTGGTGTATACAATCATATCCCCGGAGATGGACGTGAATACGTGATCACAGATGCAACTGCTGTCAAACTGCGTTCAGAAGATGGCCGTTTTATCAAGGATGTGGATATTTCCATGTTTATAAATGATCTTCCAAACAAGAAAGATACCCGCTGTTTCTCTACACTGGATGCCAGTGGAAGCACTTCACAGGCAGCCGGTATCGCAGAAAGCATGGAAGCCGGAAGCCACCTTTTTCTTCTTGACGAAGACACCTCCGCAACTAACTTCATGGTTCGTGATGCTTTCATGCAGCAGGTTATCCAGCGTGAGAAAGAGCCGATCACTCCGTTTCTGGAGCGTGCAGAGGATCTTTATAAAAAAGCAGGGATTTCTACAATTCTTGTTGCCGGAAGTTCCGGGGCATTCTTTCATATTGCAGATACAATTATCCAGATGGACAATTACGTTCCAAAAGATATTACAGCTTCTGTCAAAAAATTATGCAGCCAATATCCTCTGCCTGCTGTTTCAGTTACTGATTTTCAGCTTCCGCACAGCCATCGCATTATGAGCAGACCTGCCGAATCTTCTAAGCGCCTCAGACATAACAGTCGTGGAAATCATTCCGATTCCGGTGCCGCAAAACCTGAGCGCCTGAAAACCAGAATCTCCGGAACAGATGGCTTCTCTCTCGGCAGACAGGAGATTGATCTCCGCTATACAGAACAGCTTATTGACGCGGAACAGACCGCTGCCTTAGGTCTCCTGCTGAAATATGCAGTTGAACATCTGGCAGACGGCAGACGTACCCTGCCTGAGATTGTGCAGTTTCTCTGGAAAAATCTCTCTTTACATGGTCTGTCCTTCTTTACGGAGAATCAAAAAATTTCCTGTGGTTACGCTACTCCCCGTATTCAGGAAATTTATGCCTGTCTTAATCGTTACAGAGGTTTATAAGAAAGAATCCTGCTTCAGTGACATAATAAAATCACCGCTTCTCCGTCGATCTTGTCGGCTAAGCGGTGATTCACGTTCATTTTACACTTTTTAGGGAAAGGAAAGATTTTCTCTTAAGGTACGTCATTTCCTTAAGATGTAAATATCATAACCTATAAATGTGAGAGAAATTTGTCTAATTTCTAATATAATTATAAAATTTATAAAAAAACTGCAAAAATTTGTTACTGTTCACTCCGTTCTCAGCAACACAAAAATTTTACACTTTTAGAAATTTTGCAGGAATCAGTTGCATCTCCCTTTCAATCCGTTATAATATTAGATGTATGTAACTATTTAATAATCAAAGAAATCTCTGCGGAACAGTTATCTGATATAGAGCTGCACACTCGAATCCGCATCTTACGCGATTGGTATAGTTATTTACGAAACGATGTACCAGGAAAGAGGAAAATAAATGTTTAGAAAAATAGATAAAACCAGTACCTTCAACGATGTTCTGAAACAAATTATCGAAAATATCCAAAACGGAGAATTACAACCCGGCGACGCACTTCCTGCTGAACGTATTCTGGCAGAAGAATTCGGAATCTCCAGACCAGCATTACGAGAAGTCCTGAAGGCTCTTTCCCTACTCGGGATTACTGTCAGCGTACATGGCGGTGCCAATTATATTGCAACTGATCTTCACAGCTGTCTTACTGAACCTCTGTCTATCATATTTCAAATGTACAACAGCAAAATTCAGGATGCATTGCAGCTTCGAGGCGCACTGGAAAGCAAAGCTGCTTTTCTCGCCGCCCAAAACTGTACACCGCTGGATGCTGCTGAACTCCAGCTTATCATTGCCAGACTGGACAGCACTCAGGATGAAAAAATCCGCGGTGATCTGGATCGTGATCTGCATCTGAAAATTGCTCAGATTTCTGCCAATCCATTAATACTGAGTGTATTAAATGCCTCTGCACAGATTACTGAAAATATGATCGTTGGAATACGTTCCTATCTTATGCAGAAAAATAACGATGCACCGGAGATTGATTCCCAGCACACCCGGCTTGTTCAGGCAATAACCAATAATGATGCACCTCTTGCAGAAAAAATTATGAATGAACATATGCATACTATAGAATATCTCCTGAATGAAATTACGTCTGACAATCTCACAATTTCTGATAACGTTCAACAACCATAAATTATCCTGATCATGTTATCAAAAATTATATGTCACCCCCACTTATCAGACCTATGGCAATCCTCTAAAATCATACTTTATCTGGAGAATTGCCATATCTGCTTTACAATCATTCTGTTTCTTCACCAAAAACCTCGCACATCAGCCTTGCCCCTGTTTTAAATCCCATGGCAAAACTTTCTTCCAGCTCCTGTGGATATATTTCCATATGTTTATTCATCAGTTCATCCAGTTCTTCAGCAAGCTCATCTGTCAGTTGAACTCTCAATTTCTGATAGCACTGGTATGCCTTCTCTTTTTTCTCTTTACATAAATCATCATGCATTACTGACATTTCATTTTTTTCTCTATTGTCATTATCCATATACATATCATACAATTTCCGAATCATATTTTCCATATATTTACCCAGTCTCTCTGAAAATATTTATTTACTGCATTCTAGAGCGTGTCTGAAAAAGGCTTTCTGCAAGATGTGCGTCACAATTTGTGGGATATTTTGCCCGGATGAGGGCGCCGTAGCGGGCTACGGCAACTGAATTCGGGTGAAATATCCCGCAAAGTGGGGCGTGCAGATTGCGGGAATGATTTTTCAGACACACTCTAATGTTACAAGTATTCCCCACATATTCATAACTCACTCATACTATCGCATCAAATTAATTCTTACAACAGTCTCGCAGGATAACCTTTCTATATTCAAAGCGAAAAAAAGTAATACTAATATGTATTATAAATTTGTGTTATATCAATGTCAATCCTGTGTAACTATACTTTATATCATAACAGTGATTACGGAGATCAAAATTATAGCAATCCTCGTAAATAATGCATTTAAGACAGTTCAGCAGAGTGCGAAAGACAAGGAAGATATCTGCAGGCGTGCTGACGCACGGCAAAGATATCTGACGCAGGATTTCACACTCTGATGGGCTGGATTAAGATGCATTATTTCAGAGGATTGCTATAGAATAAGCAATATCAATTATGATAACCATTCACTAATAAATGTTTATACAGGAGGGATAATCATGCCAAACGACTTTATTGTCCGGCCAAAATGTACAGATAAAAAAGAAGACAGATCAATCACCATGACCATTCGCCTTGAACGTGAACTGCAGGAACAATATGATGACTTGTCTGCCAAAAGCGGACGCTCAAGAAATGAATTGATGTGCATGGCACTCCGCTATGCACTTGATAATCTGAAATTTGTCGAATAAATAATATGCATAAAAACGCTTCTGAAATATCTGAATAAATGAATAGTTATTCAAGTATTGTATGAAATAATGTTACAATTGACGAACTAGCGCTTATAGATATACAATTATTCCAGCAGAAGCAATAAATTATCTGACATTATTTACTGTATTATTTTATACAAGGAGGTTTTTTTATGCATTCATTATCAGAGTCTACTCAGGGAAACACTTACACAATTAAATGGATGTTCGGACTGCCGGAAGTTATTAAATCCATGCATGATATGGATATTCACGAAGGCAGCACGATTCGTGTTCTCCGAAAATTTCACGATTCTCTGATCATTTCTTCTGCAAACCGAAAGATAGCTCTTGGAAATGAAATTGCAGACAGAATACAGGTATAGTGCTTTATATTTAAATATGGTGAAAATTTACAAGACAAAGGCCGGATAAATGCTGTAACATTCAGCATTTATCCGGCTTATTCTTATCTCTGTTCTATCAGTCGTCAGTTTTCCGTCTTAATAATTGTTCTCTGAATTATACGAAGAAAGAGACGCAGATGAGGTATACAACTGTAGTAATTATGTTCAAGTGTGTTCAAAACCTATAAGAAAAAAAATAAGAGAAACGTTAATTTTACAACGTTTCTCTCACTTAAAATCATGCCGCAGACCGGAATCGAACCGGTACGGGTATCACTACCCACGGGATTTTAAGTCCCGGGCGTCTGCCAGTTCCGCCACTGCGGCATATGGAACCTATAGGGCTCGAACCTATGACCCTCTGCTTGTAAGGCAGATGCTCTCCCAGCTGAGCTAAGATTCCATACTACTTATGCAATTACTTCGTCAGCAAATGCTAACGACCCAGAAGAGACTCGAACTCTCGACCTTCGCCGTGACAGGGCGACGCTCTAACCAACTGAGCCACTGGGCCAAAATAATTTAAAAATGGACCTTCGGGGACTCGAACCCAGGACCGACCGGTTATGAGCCGGTTGCTCTAACCAACTGAGCTAAAGGTCCAAAAAGCCGATGATCGGACTCGAACCGATAACCTGCTGATTACAAATCAGCTGCTCTGCCAATTGAGCCACATCGGCATGTTGTAACAGAATCAAGCCTCAAAAATCACATTTCCATTATTTAAATGACTCCAAGGGGATTTGAACCCCTGTTACCGCCGTGAAAGGGCGGTGTCTTAACCGCTTGACCATGGAGCCAAAACTCCCCCTGTTGGACTCGAACCAACGACACTGCGGTTAACAGCCGCATGCTCTACCGACTGAGCTAAGGAGGAATAAAGGTTTTTGCACCTTCAAAACTACATACATGTTGACATTTCCTGAAAATCATTCTTCCTGCGATTCTTGGTCAAGCCCTCACCCGATTAGTAACAGTCAGCTCCATGCATTACTGCACTTCCACCTCTGCCCTATCTACCTCGTCGTCTTCAAGGGGGTTTACTTCTTTCGAATGGGATATCTCATCTTAAGGGGGGCTTCACGCTTAGATGCCTTCAGCGTTTATCCCTTCCGGGCTTGGCTACTCGGCCGTAGACTTGGCAGTCTAACCGATGCACCAGCGGCCCGTCCATCCCGGTCCTCTCGTACTAAGGACAGCTCCTCTCAGATATCCTACGCCCACGCCGGATAGGGACCGAACTGTCTCACGACGTTCTGAACCCAGCTCGCGTACCGCTTTAATGGGCGAACAGCCCAACCCTTGGGACCTACTACAGCCCCAGGATGCGATGAGCCGACATCGAGGTGCCAAACCACTCCGTCGATGTGAACTCTTGGGAGTGATAAGCCTGTTATCCCCAGGGTAGCTTTTATCCGTTGAGCGATGGCATTCCCACTTAATACCACCGGATCACTAAGCCCTACTTTCGTACCTGCTCCACCCGTCGGTGTCGCAGTCAAGCTCCCTTCTGCCTTTGCACTCTTCGAATGGTTTCCGTCCATTCTGAGGGAACCTTTGGGCGCCTCCGATACCCTTTCGGAGGCGACCGCCCCAGTCAAACTCCCCGTCTGGCATTGTCCCACCGCCGGGTCACGGCGGCTGGTTAGAAACCCAATACTGCAAGGGTGGTATCCCAACAACGGCTCCATGGCAACTGGCGTTACCATCTCCTAGCCTCCCACCTATCCTGTACATGCAATACCGAGTCCCAGTACCAGACTGGAGTAAAGCTCCATGGGGTCTTTCCGTCCTGGCGCAGGTAACCAGCATCTTCACTGGTACTTCAATTTCACCGGATGCATTGTCGAGACAGCGCTCAAATCATTACGCCTTTCGTGCGGGTCGGAACTTACCCGACAAGGAATTTCGCTACCTTAGGACCGTTATAGTTACGGCCGCCGTTTACTGGGGCTTAAATTCAAAGCTTCGCTTGCGCTAACCTCTCCTCTTAACCTTCCAGCACCGGGCAGGCGTCAGCCCATATACCTCACCTTTCGGTTTCGCATAGACCTGTGTTTTTGCTAAACAGTTGCTTGAGCCTATTCTCTGCGGCCTGGTTTCCCAGGCACCCCTTATCCCTAAGTTACGGGGCCATTTTGCCGAGTTCCTTGACAATGCTTCTTCCGCCGGCCTTAGGATTCTCTCCTCATCCACCTGTGTCGGTTTACGGTACGGGTACGGTATAAACGATAGCGGCTTTTCTTGACGCATGGCTCACGGACTTCACTACTTTATTTCGCTCCGCATCACGGCTTCCCATTGCCACCCGGATTTGCCAAAGTGACTGGTACCCCGCTTGCACCGGGCTTTCCATTCCCGGCTTCCGCTTTCCTTACGTGTCCCCACAGTTCTGTCATACCGCAGTACAGGAATCTCCACCTGTTGTCCATCGGCTACGACTCTCGTCCTCGCCTTAGGCCCCGACTTACCCAGAGCAGATCAGCTTTACTCTGGAAACCTTGGATATTCGGCCATAAGGATTCCCACCTTATTCTCGCTACTCATTCCGGCATTCTCTCTTCCATGCAGTCCACAGCTCCTTACGGTACTGCTTCTTCCCGCATGCAATGCTCCTCTACCAACCTTTCGGTTCCTTAGTTTCGGTGGCGCGTTTCAGCCCCGGACATTTTCGGCGCAGGACCTCTCGACCAGTGAGCTATTACGCACTCTTTGAATGGATGGCTGCTTCTGAGCCAACATCCTGGTTGTCTTCGAAATCCCACATCCTTTTCCACTTAACGCGCACTTGGGGACCTTAACTGAAGGTCTGGGCTCTTTCCCTTTTGACCGCCCAACTTATCTCGTGCAGTCTGACTCCCGATAATCGATTACGCGGCATTCGGAGTTTGATATTCTTCGGTAGGCTTTGACGCCCCCTAGGAAATTCAGTGCTCTACCTCCGCAAATCTGTATCGAGGCTAGCCCTAAAGCTATTTCGAGGAGAACCAGCTATCTCCGGGTTCGATTGGAATTTCTCCCCTATCCACACCTCATCCCCACCCTTTTCAACGGATGTGGGTTCGGTCCTCCACTACCTCTTACGGCAGCTTCAACCTGGACATGGATAGATCACCCGGTTTCGGGTCTACTCCTACTGACTTAAGGCCCTCTTAAGACTTGGTTTCCCTACGGCTCCGCACCTGAAGTGCTTAACCTTGCCAGTAAGCGTAACTCGCCGGACCGTTCTACAAAAAGTACGCGGTCGCACATGTAAAGTGCTCCCACAGCTTGTAGACACAGGGTTTCAGGTTCTCTTTCACTCCCCTCCCGGGGTCCTTTTCACCTTTCCTTCACAGTACTATGCGCTATCGGTCACTAAGTAGTATTTAGCCTTAGGGGGTGGTCCCCCTGATTTCCCACAAGGTTCCACGTGTCTCGTGGTACTCTGGATCCTGCTCAGTCTCATCGGCTTTCACGTACGGGGCTTTCACCCTCTCCGGCCGGCTTTCCCAAAACCGTTCTGTTAGCTTCAGAGAATCTTAAATGCAGTCCGTAACCCCGGAATGCACGCATTCCGGTTTAGGCTCCTCCGCGTTCGCTCGCCGCTACTTACGGAATCGAGTTTTCTTTCTTTTCCTCCGGGTACTTAGATGTTTCAGTTCCCCGGGTTCCCTTCCATACGTTATGGATTGGCGTATGGATACATGAGGTTTGCTCATGTGGGTTTCCCCATTCAGACATCTCCGGATCAATGGATATTTGCTCCTCCCCGAAGCTTATCGCAGCTTATCACGTCTTTCATCGGCTCTTAGTGCCAAGGCATCCGCCCTGTGCCCTTATTGCTTGACCTTTCGCTTCATCACCCTAGCGTAGGTGATGCGGTCGTTTGATTCTCATTGTTTTTGATATGTTTTTGTTACTGTTGATAACAATTAATATCGATGTCTTTTCCTATCTTGCGTTTGAATTATACTCTCGTATAATCCCTTAACGTTTTGTATCAAGGATATTTGATTAACTTTTAATCAAATTTCATGTATGCAGTTTTCAAGGTACATATTGACTGATGCTTTATCAGTCATTAGACCACACATCTAAATATTCCGTAAGCCTATGGACTTCTTAATTGAGATCTCTAATCACTGGTAAAACCAGCATATCATTAACAGCTCTTCCCGGCTGATACGGGTTAGCACCGGATCTTTACGATTCGTATCTGGCTCCATCCTGTTTCCGACAGGACTCAACTTTCCAATGCCTGTTTTATCTTCAGTCAGGGCTCTCCCAGCCTGGTTGTTTTCTTTTTGATCTGGCGCCCACCTGCTCTCCCACACCGTCTCCAGTGCAGTACCATCGGCCGATTGGGTCTTAACCGTCGTGTTCGGGATGGGAACGGGTGTGTCCCCCAACCGCATCGGCACCAGAAGGATTAATTTTTATCTCCTTGATAACTCAACAGTAAAACACATTCTACTCTACTTCTTCTTCCTTAGAAAGGAGGTGATCCAGCCGCACCTTCCGATACGGCTACCTTGTTACGACTTCACCCCAGTCATCGGTCCCGCCTTCGGCAGCTCCTTCTTTGCAGTTAGGTCACTGACTTCGGGCGTTACTGACTCCCATGGTGTGACGGGCGGTGTGTACAAGACCCGGGAACGTATTCACCGCGGCATTCTGATCCGCGATTACTAGCGATTCCAGCTTCGTGTAGTCGGGTTGCAGACTACAGTCCGAACTGGGACGTTA
>NZ_JBWJVQ010000158.1:5000-26076 GCF_056339875.1 Blautia sp. ZXY-1-C6 | reverse complement strand
GTATTTGTATATTAAAATCTGCCAGTGTGTTATTCCGGCAGATTTTTTTGCAGGATTTTATCTGCTTCCTGCACAACTGATAATGTCTGCTTCGGCAGACCAAATCTTCATTTCAAGGAGGTTCATTATTATGAACACAGACAGATCAAAAACACTCAGAATGGTCATGCTCGCCATGATGGTTGCCATCGGCGTTGTCATCTCACCTATTCTGAGAATCGAGGGTATGTGCCCTACTGCACACCTGATAAACATCGTCTGTTCCGTACTTCTGGGACCGTGGTATTCACTACTTTGTGCCACTCTCATCGGAATCATCCGAATGATGTTTATGGGTATCCCGCCACTTGCACTGACAGGTGCCGTATTCGGCGCATTTTTATCAGGCGTTTTCTACCGCGCTTCTCATGGAAAGATTATCTGCGCAGTAATCGGTGAAATCTTCGGAACCGGTATCATCGGCTCTCTGGTTTCCTATCCTGTAATGGCATTTCTTATGGGCAGAAGCGGACTGAACGCATTTTTCTATACACCAATGTTTCTGGCAGCAACCTGCATGGGCGGCACCATTGCCTACTTCTTCCTGAAAGCATTAAGTCACGCAGGAATGCTTGCCAAATTTCAACAAAGCCTTGGAGCAAAAGTATATGACCGTAAATCAGACAAATCCCAGACAATTGACCAGAGCAGTACAGCCGCTGATTCATTGCATCACTAATCCGATTTCTATTCATGACTGTGCGAATATTATTTTGGCGGCCGGAGGCCGCCCGATCATGGCAGAACATCCTGCTGAAGTAGCTGAGATCACCAGCCATGCTCAGTCACTGGCACTGAATCTTGGAAATATCACCGATGCGCGTATGAAATCCATGCCTGAATCTCTGAAAATCGCTGCCAGTCTCCACATACCTGTTATGCTTGATCTGGTAGGAACCGCCTGCAGCAATCTGCGCTATGAATTTGCGCAGAAGCTTATGAACATCCACATGCCCGAACTCCTTAAAGGAAATATGTCTGAACTTCTTGCCATGTCCGGACAGACCGCACATGCAATCGGAATTGACGCAGGTGTACAGGATGTGCTTACAGATGCCAATCGTTCCCATCTGAAAGAACTTTTCCAGGAAAAAGCTTCCCAGTGGAATACCACACTTCTTATCACAGGCAAAGAAGATATGATCGTCTCTGCCAGTAAATGTGAATTTATCACAAACGGTACTCCTGCCATGTCACAGATCACAGGAACCGGATGTATGCTTGGAATGATCTGCGCCACCTATCTGGCAGTTACAGACCCATTTACAGCGGCCCTGTCAGCAGCCAGAGAATTTGGCACAGCAGGAGAAAGAGCAGAGAAAAACAGCTCCGGCCCCGGAAGCTTCCAGACAGAGCTGTTCGATCAGTTTTACAATCTTTTATAAAAAAGTTCCCGTCAGACAATATGGCCAAATTTCTTCCATATCATCTGCGGGAATTTTTTTATACTATTTCCGCACTACGCATCTTTCCCAGTTCTCGTCTCGCAAACACAATCGCCAGCGCAAATGCCGCTGCATCTGCGATCGGTCCTGCATACATCACTCCATCAATTCCCATAAACAATGGGAAGATAATGATCAATGGCAGAAGAAAAATCACCTGTCGTGTCAGAGACATTACAATACCCAGCTTCGCCATACCGATAGAAGTAAAGAAACCGGAAGATACCGGCTGGATACCGTTTGCAAAGGTCATAAACATAAATATTTTCAGATAACGTTCTGCAAACTGAAAATACAGCTCACTTCCTGTTCCAAAGATACCCACGATCTGGTGTGGAAATATCTGGAAACAGAAAAAGAATATCGTTGCAATTACTGTACAGGCAGTTACAGAATAACGGTATGCCTGTCGTACTCTGTCATATTTCTTTGCTCCGTAATTAAATCCCCAGATTGGCTGACTGCCCTGAGTAATTCCGATACAGATTGCCATAAATACCTGATTAACTTTGGAAATAACCCCAACACAGGCAATTGGAATATCACTTCCATATACAGAATTTGCTCCGTAATAACGCAGAATATTATTCAATACGATCTGCACGATCGCCATGGCAATCTGATTAATGCAGGATGCAAGTCCCAGAGAAATAATTGCTTTAAGATATGACAGTTTCGGTTTCAGCATCTCACCGGACAGATACATTTTTCGGAACTTACAAAAATACACAATTACCAGAACTCCGGAAGCAACCTGTCCGATCACTGTTGCCCATGCAGCACCTTTAATCCCCCATCCAAATCCAAAAATAAACAGCGGATCCAGAATAGTATTAATAATCGCACCTATCATAATGCAGACCATAGAATAAGTCGGACTTCTGTCTGCTCTGACCACATGATTCCCGCCGACAGACAAAATATAAAATGGAAGTCCAAATGCAGTAATACCTGTATAATCAACAGCATAAGGCATAACATCTGCAGTTGCCCCGAACAATGTCAGAAGTGGTTTCAGGAACATCAGTACAATCACAGCAAGTATCAGACCACTGATTGCCAGTGACGACAACGCAGTACCTGCAATCCCGCTGGCTTTCTTCTCCTGTCCTGCCCCCATTTCCAGATTATAATTTGATGCACCGCCAATTCCCAAAAGCAATGCCAGCGCAGTTGCGACCGTTGTAACAGGAAACGCCACATTCGTTGCCGCATTTCCCAGCATACCTACACCCTGTCCAATAAAAATCTGGTCCACGATATTATACATCGCACTGACCAGCATACTGATGATCGCAGGAATCGCAAACTTAGCGATCAGTCCACCCACGGGTGCTGTACCCAGCGGATTCTGTGCCTGCGAATTTATTTCCTGCGTACTTTGGTTACTTTTTCCCAAATAAACTCCTTCCTCTCTTTACATATTTGACACAATTTCTATCCCTGATAAATAATAACACACTTGTAGGAATAACTTTTATTATGCCGTTTCTTTATGCCGTATTATTTACTTTAACATTTATTCTCCTTCTCTGCAACGAAAAAGCAGGGGATTTATTGCATCCGTCAATAAATCACTCCTGCTTCTATTCTTAATGCCATCACTTTATGAACATTTTATATTTATTTTTCATACAAATCCTCTGATATTTTCTATACCTCCTCCAGACAAAACAGTCTAGCACTAACCGGATTTGGAAATTCTACGGTTAACTCTCCAGCCTCTTTATTCCACTTATAATTACATGGTTCTGCTTTCGGATAACCACATACCACTTTCAAATCCTGACCTTTTCTGTGCTCAACAGGAATTGTTGCAAAAGCAGTCTGACTGTTTCTTCTCCATACAGCCACATAATCTTTCTTACCTGCATTCAATCCCATGCTCACCCACGGATCGCGATATTTAGAAAGACCTAATGGCCAAAACGGTACTGCATTCTTGATATCTACACGGATTGTTTTATAATATGAGATTGCCTCTTTTACAAGATCAAATCTTTCCTGACTCAGATTTACCAGATGACCGCTCTGATGGATTCGAAGTAGTATTGCATTAACCATATTGAAAATTACTTCTTCCTTATCGCCTTCAGTCAGAGGATAAGACCAAATAGCAGCCTGCTCGGGCGTTAATGCCATTGGAGAATTTGCTGCGATTGTAGCATATCTTATATAGTCTTCCTGGTCACTGGTAGACTGAATGCTGTAACGTGAAAGCATTGCATAATCCATTCTCAGACCACCGCTTGAACAATTCTCAATAACCAGATCCGGATATTTTACAAAAATCCCATCCAGCCATTTCAGGTATGCACGGTTATGACCAAGAAGTCCATCACCTGCACTGTCCGCGTTCAGTTCTGTTCCAATTCCCGGTTCAATGTTGTAATCCATCTTAATATATCCAACGCCATATTCATTTACAAGACGATCGATAACTTCTGTTGCATGAGCAATAACTTCTGGATTACGGAAATCAAGCTGATATCGGCTTCTGTCATAAACCTTTTTTCCATGTCTCATAAAGTACCAGTCATCCGGAACCTTATCTGCTTTCGGGCATTTGATTCCCATAACTTCAAGTTCCAGCCATACTCCAGGGACCATTCCTTTCGAACGGATATAATCCATCACTTCTTTTAAGCCGCCCGGAAATCTTTCTTTGGATGGCAGCCATTCTCCAACACCATCCCACCAGAATCCTGCTGAATACCATCCACAGTCAACACAGAAATATTCGCAACCCGCTTCTTTTGCTTTATCAATCAGCGGAAGTTCTTTTTCTGTCGTAGGGTCTCCCCACAGACAATTCATATAGTCGTTAAAGATTACCGGAAGTTTTTCATTATCTTCATTCTTTCTTCTGATAGCACGACGATATTTTGTAAGTTCTCCTGCTGCCTCTTCCACATCTCCACATGCAGAACCGACACTTACCGGAACACTTGCAAAAGTATCACCCGGTTTCAAATTCTTCCACCAGTGAGACTGATGTTCTGTGGGGCCGGATAACTGCAAATACATATGTCCATCCTGATCACTGATTTCCCAGTACCAGGAACCATTCTGCTCAATCTGCCAGAACAGGATAGAATCTGTTTCTTTATTCTTCAGGCATCCCATAGGAAGATAATTCTTAGTAGACCAGTTTCCGGTATTTCCAACACTGATTGTCTGAGAAGAACGTCTTACTTTATCCGGCTGTGAAATAGACATACCTAGCTGATCCATACTGAAACGGTTCCAGATTAATTCCTTCTGCCATGCATTGCGTGCAATCAGAACTTCCAGTTTTTCATCAGTACTTAAAAGACCTTCTTTGTCAATACCAAGCAATGCAAAAGAAGATACATACTCAACTCCCAGATCTTCTTCTCCATTATTTTTTAACTCTGTCCAGCTTCTGATCACAGAGATTCCATCATAGAACTGAATATTACTGCATACTTCCAGTCCTGTAGGTTTATCTTCCATAAGGATCTCAAGTTTTCTTCCTGTCTCGTTTCGATAATCTTTCATATCTTTATATTTCAGGCGATAGCCAGGAGCAGTATAAGTATACTTTGTTCCATGGCGTTCACCCGGACGGTTTAAACCTGAAAGCAACACTTCTACCGGTCTGAAAGAAGCTGTTCCTTCACAGGAATTAATATCATTTTCATCAAACGGTAAGTTTGAAAAATGTAATAACTTAATCTCATTCTCATCTGTGATCTCATAGACCATGTTTAAATTATTTTCTTTAATTTCAATTCTCTTCATGATGTCTCACCAATACTTTCTTCTCTAAACTTATTCTCAATTTGCATCAACCTTTGACAGAACCACTCATTAAGCCTGCAAGGAAATATTTCTGCAGGAACAGGAAAATGATAGTTACCGGAATTACCGCAATAACAGATCCGGCCATCAGACCACCCCAGTCAATAGTATTTGCACCTTTGAATAACATGATCGCCGGTGTCAGTGTTCTGTATTTATCTGTAGAGATAAAGATGTAACCAAACATAAACTCGTTCCATGCATTAATAAATGCATATAATCCGGTAGAAATCAGACTTGGAACAGATAATGGTAAAATAATCTTGAAAATCGTCTGTGCTTTTCCACATCCGTCAATCTCAGCCGCCTCTTCCAGTGCCATCGGTACAGTATCGAAGAAACTGCTCATCATAAACGTACACAGCGGTATAACGAAAGTTGTATATGCCAGAATCAGACAAAGGTAAGTTTCCAGAATATGGAATTTCTGCATGATCATATATAACGGAACCAACAGAAGAACACCAGGGATCATCTGAGACAACATCATTGCAAAGTTGGAAACCTTTACAAGTTTCTGTTTATAGTAACGACTTAATGCATATCCTGCCATTACAGCAATTACCATAGAAAGTCCACAGGCAATTACAGATACGATAAAACTGTTCTTAATATAATTTATAAACCCTGCCTGGAACAGTACCTTCTTAAAATTCTCCAACGTAGGTGCATGAATCACAAAAGAAGGAATCGCCGTACGAATCTCGTCTTTTGGCTTAAATGCTGAAATCACCATCCAGATAAATGGGAATACACAATATATGGCAATTATAATAAGAAGAATATATGAAACGGTTTTTACAATCGTTTGATTTTTTTTATTCAACATATTTCCTTTTCCTCCTTTTAGCTTAAATCATCACTGATTTTCATTCTCTTTCTGTAATAGAAAAGGAACATAATAAACATCGCAGTAAACATCATCGTTGACAATGCAGACGCAGCGCCAACATCAAAGGTCTTCATTGAATACCTGTAGATCATGATTGGAAGTGTCTCTGTTGCATAGTTCGGTCCTCCCTCTGTCATAACCCAGATAAAGTCGAAGTTAATTGCAGTCCAGATAATATGAATAAATACAATTACAAGCGATACAGATTTCAACTGTGGTAAAGTAATTTTGAAAAATCTTGTAAACATTCCAGCACCATCTACTGCTGCCGCTTCATTCAAATCTGCTGGAATAGACTGCATTGCAGACAGGAATGAAATTGTATAATACGGGAAAGATCTCCAGATATTTACAAAAATTACAGTTGCCATTGCATATCTGGAATCACCAAGAAAATTAATCTTTTCAGAAATAAGTCCCACTTTCAGAAGCAGGTAATTGATAATACCAAAGTCTGGATTTAACATCCAGTCCCATGTCATACCTGCAACAATAATTGGAACCAGCCATGGGATAAATACTAAAGTACGGAAGATTGCTCTTCCTTTAAATTTCTGATTCAATAAAACTGCAGTAAGCATACCCATAATATATTCACCAGCTACAGAAAATACTGTCCAGAAAATTGTGTTTCTTATTGCCTGTGCAAAGTGTTCATCTGATACTACTTTCTTAAAGTTATCCAGACCGGCAAAACCTGTCATACTCTTATTGATCAGATGTACGTGTGAAAAAGCATCATGAAGAACCTTTCCCAGAGGATATGCAATCAGGCAGGCAAGGAAAATAAGAGCCGGCAGTAACATAACCAAAGCATATCTTCTTGCCTGCTGATCTCTTGTCAGTTTTCCGTCCGTTTTTTTCAGTAATTTTGACATATATAGCCTCCTATCTAAACATTTTCAGATAAGAAAAGCTGGAATGCTTTCACATCCCAGCATTTCTTTTAAAACGTTTATTCGCTCAGTTCACCATTTTCCTGTAAAGATGCATTTACTGCGTCACTCAGCCAGGAAGCTGCTTCTTCTGCAGTTTTACCTTCCTGAAGGACCTTAGCAATAGAATCTACCATTGCCTGATTGATTCCGCTTAATGTTACAGGAGGGAATGTTACACCTGTGTCAGCCAGTGCTGAGAAGTCTTTACTCCATTTGGAATCTGTAGATACATCAGAACGTGGGGATCTGTCAGCAAATGCTGCTTCCTGCCATTCTTTGCTGCAGAATGCTGTTGCAAGATCAAATGCTTCGTCCTTGTTCTCGCTGCCTTCCATAATAAACATTGGTTTACACTCCATGTATGTAGCAGGCTGTCCATCAGCTGGGTATGGAATCGGAGCTACAGATACATCACCCATAGTATCCGAGTTAGAAGATTCTCTCTCTGCAAGCCAGTTACCAGTTACATATGTTGATGTGATTCCTGTTGCAAAGTTTTCATCTGTTTCTTCCCATCCCCAGTTTTTAGCACTGGAATCGATAATCTTGTTGTCAATCAAATCCTGATAGAACTGGAATACTTTTGTTGCTTTTTCAAGTTCATCTTTATTTTCATTCCATGTGTTTTTGTATTTTCCATCATCCTGTGCAGATGCGATTTCCAGACCGTACTGTGCAAGATAAACCAGAAGTTCCTGAGAAGCACGAACGCCTGTGCATGCAACCTCTGTCAGATATTTACCATTATTATCATAGTAATCTGACTGAGCAAGTAAATCTTCCCATGTTGCAGGAGTTTCGATACCTGCAGTTTTCAGATCGTCATCATGTACCAGATATGCTCGAACTGTCATTTCATATGGGATACCAATAACTTTGTTATCAATTGTCATTGCATTTACAACAGAATCTGAAAGAGCATCTTTGTCTTCCCATTCGTTGAATTTGTCTGTAAGGTCAGCTACGATTCCCATGTTGTAGAATTCACCAACATATTCCGGAAGTCCCCAGATCAGATCTGGTACATTTCCACCTGCTGCAGCTGTCAGGATTTTTTCATGAAGCATATCATAGGTGAAATTTGTCTGGTTTACAGTATTTCCTGTTTCCTCTTCCCATTTCTGAATCATTTCCTGGCTTGCCTTTTCTGTGTCAGCGCCCTCTGTCCAGCAAGTCCATAATTCAATTGTTTTTCCTCCGTCTTTTGCAGATACACTTACCGGTGCTACCATCGTTCCCACCATTGCTGCAACCATAATTGCGGATACTACTTTCTTAAACATTCCTTTTCCTCCTTGTTTATTTTTAGTGATTCGGTATATTTCATACGATGTATATAGCATACCTTTTGTATATTTACAACAATTTAGGAGGGACTTCCAAATAATACCACTCTTTTCAATTAAAAATCCCACGTAAAATTATCTGTTGTTCTTCTTATATTTTGCAGGACTGCATCCATAAAAATCTCTGAATTTGTCCGTAAAAGTACGCACATCCTTATAGCCAACCTGACTGGCAAGCTCATAGGTTTTCATGTTTGTTTCCATCAGATACTGTAATGCTTTTTTCATTCTGACTTCCAGCAGATATGCCTTAAAATTCTCACCTGTTTCCTTCTTGAAAAAGGCACTGAAATAATAAGGATTCATATAAACCATCTGTGCCATTTTTTCCAGTGTAATGTCTTCACTGAAGTGTTCCGAAATATATTCTTTTACTTTAAAAATGGAATCATTCTCCTGGTTTCCTTTGCAAAATACACATTCATTTACAAACCGTTCCATAATACTCTTAAATTTTTTCTTCAGGTCTTCATATGTATTTTGTCCTCTCAGTGCTTCTACTTCTCTTTCCAGTTTCTTCCTGTTTTCCTCATCAATTACTTTACATTCCAACAGATCATGACATACATTCATCGCCAAGATAATACATCTGCTTTCCACTGCATAACAGCTTCCATAATGAAGATTCCTTATAATTTTCAGACTTTCGTCAAAAGAATCCTTCCAGTTTTCATCATGTCCTAATATTTTCTGAGTCAGCTCTTTACACTTCTTTTCAAACTCTTCAAAAGAATAATTATATACTCTTTCTACGTTTTGATAATAAATCGTTTCTTTCTGAGTAAAATAGTAAATACCAGCAGAGAATTTAGCAGTTTTATAAAGATATTCCACCTTATCTGCCTGCGTTGTAATTTCCCCGATTCCTGCTATCAATTCTACTCCATATTTCCCATAAACGATTTCTCTGATTCTGGAAATAATTGTTTCGGTTTCATTCTGCAAGTCTGTAGAATATAATACCAGGATGATAGTGCTACTATTTTCACTTCTTTTGGTTACAAATCCATTCCTGTTTTCTTCCAGATATTCTTCAATCTCCTTAAAAACTGCAAATCTCATTAATTCAAAACGGTTACTGTCCTGAATTCTCTGTACCAGATCACCTTTCAGCACAAAGCAGACACCTGCAAAATATTTCCCTTCATTCAATAATTCTTTTGAAACATGCAATTTTCTTTTTTTTCTTTTTACCGGAAAATTATTAATCTCTTTAAAAACGTTCTCTACATTTTGTTGTTCAATCTTCCAGACTGCCTCTGGCTGTTCCTGAACAATCTGATTCTTTGCCCTGTTGATTGCATTTTCCAGTTCTTCTACAGAAACAGGCTTCAGAAGGTAGTCCACTGCCCCATATGTTACAGCCTCTTTTGCATAGGAAAACTCTTGAAATCCACTCAGAAAAATAACCTTTGTTTTCAGCTTACGTTTATTTATTTCTTTTAAAACATCCAGTCCTGTCTTTTCCGGCATACTGATATCCGATATAATAATGTCTGGTTCCAGAGTATCCAGCAGATTCAAAAGTTGTTCTCCATCTTCAGCCTCCCCGACAACCTCCGTGTCCATCTTTCCCCATTCCATCATCTTTTTCAGACCACGTATAATCAGTGGTTCATCATCCGCAATGATAATTCGGTACATCTTAAACATCCTCCCAGATTAATGGCAGCCAGTATTTTACAATGGTGCCCATTCCTTCATATGCATCAATTTCCAGTCCGTACTCATTTCCGTACAAATGTTTAATACGGTCAGAAACATTTTTGACTCCTATGCTCATTCCTTTAATATCCTCTTCTGCTACTCTGGCATCACTCTTTAATAGTGCCTGAACTTCTTCCAGCCTTTCTTTATTTATTCCCACACCATTATCCATAACTGTAATCTCAAGAAAATCCATATTTTGTTTCGCCTGTACTACAACCTCTCCAGGTCCTTTATTCGGACGCAACCCATGCTTGACAGCATTCTCAACAACCGGCTGAATAATCAGATGCGGTACTCTGCATTTCCATAATTCCTTTGGTATTTCCACACTCAGAGAGAATCGGGAATCGTACCGCACTTCAATCAGTTTAAAGTAATTGGAAATACATGCGATCTCCTGCTGCAAAATAACCATATTGCCGGTTGTCCCGATCAGATATTTTAACTGCCCGGACAAACTGTCGATCATAGTAGCCACCAGCATGTCATCGTTTGTGATTGCAGACATTCTTATGACATCCAATGTATTATACAAATAGTGTGGCTGGATCTGTCTTTTCAGTGCTTCCAGTTCTGCATCTCTCTGTCTGATTTCCGCAACGTATGCCTTCTGAACATATTTGTTCAGATTTTCAGCCATCTGATTCATTCCATTTCCAATATCCTGAAACTCATCATTTGAATCAATATGTACTCTTGCATCCAAATCACCCTTTTCAATACAGCTCATGGTCTCTTTCAGCATCTGTACAGGTTTATTTAGTTTCTTTGAATAATACATATACACAAGCGCCAATAAACTTACTCCAATCACGATCAACAGCATTGTTGTATTTCTTATCATCTTGTAGGCACCTTCAATCGTTCCTGGTATTACCCTGTCAATAACAAGCCAATTTGTACCATCAACCTTCTGATATACAAGACATTCATTTTTCTGCTCCAGATATCCACTTTCCTTATTTTTCATAGCATCCAGGAGAATTCCATCATTTTGAGCATTTATTCCTTCATACTGTTTCTGTGAATGATAAATATATTTTCCGGAAGCAGAATCTACTACATATATTTCATGGTTTGTTCCATAACTTTCCTGTGTCAGCATCTTTTTTAAATAATCCGCCGAAATATCAATAAACAACGTCCCCAGAACTTCTGATCCTGCTTTTCGGATTGTAGCTGTATTCATAATATTTCTGTAAATTGTAAAATCATTTTTCTGTGAATTTCTATAATATTTTGTTTCATGAGTGGACATGATCTGTACATTTCTGGAACCTATCAGATAATGACTCTTATACCATTCCTGCATTTCCTGTTCATCGATCAGCAATTCCGGCGCTTTCATAGAAGAATACATTTTTCCATCCGGAGTAACAAAAAATACATGATCAATTGCCTCATTCATATACAGGATTGTCCGAAGAATTTTTGTAATCATTGCATTCCTCCCTGTTTCAGACATTCCCGTATCTTCAAACAACTCATAAAAATAATCATAATCAGAAACACTACTCTTATAAATATATTCCGTATCATCCGCAATTTCGGTTATAAGATCCGAAATATTCTTTGCCATAATCTGATCTGTCATAGAAAAATTTCCAAGAATATTTTCATACATCGTATTTGAATATACATTATAGATCAGCATTCCCATGAGCAAAAAAGGAATCAAACCCATAAACAGAAACATAATTACCAGTTTTGCGTAGAAACTCCTGAATCTGATCTGTGGTTTTTTCATAAAAATTACTCCTCCTGTGCCTCTCTGTCCCATGCCTGATCTATTTCTTCAGCAGTCTTTTCTACCGTATATTCTCCTGTATACAGTTCTTTTAATATCTTGTTGACATCAGTCAGAAAAGACGATGCTGTTCCCTGCATTCCCAGATACACTGTATTCTTATCTGCATATCTGTAATCTTTCAGAAGTTTCTGCTGAGCAGAAGGTGCCGGATAAATAATCGCCTCCTTCGTTACCGGAAGCCCATACATTCCCTGTATCATACTTCTGTAATTTTCTTTTGTGTAAAAAAATTTCAGAAACCTCTGTGCAGCCTCTTTTTTTCTGGTATCTTCTGTACATGTCTCTGACAATGCCCAGTAAGCATTATTTCTCGTCAAAGCCGTAAGATGTCCATTGTCATTTCCCAGAAAAAACCATCCCAGACGATAAGTTACCGGATCCTGATCTTCTGGAATTTCCTCTCCCAGAGAAGTTTTATCCGATTCTGTAGACATTGGATATGCATCTATTATCTTGGTAAAAAGCCAGGGTCCCGCATATATCATTGCAAACTGATTTTCCGTCATTCTGGTTACAATCTGGTTCTCTGTCATATTTTCCGAATCTTCCAGAATATATCCTTTTGAAAAAAGTTCCTTTAAGTCTTCTAACATATGTATGGATTCTGCACTTGTAAATTTCACGCTTCTCTCTTTTCTCATTTCCAACCAGTCCGGATTCTCTTCCATAATATCTTTCTGGAAGAAATAATTAAGCCAGTATGTCATATTTTCTTCCTGATTACCGCCAATTGCCAATGGACAAATTCCTTCTGCCTTCAACGTATCACAAATCTGAATAAATTCTTCATAAGAATCCGGTATTTCCAGATCATATTTTTTAAATATATTTTTGTTATAAATTACACCATTTGTGGTCGCGTATATCGGCAGACCATAACTCTTTTTATTAATCACAATCACATTGGTCACCATATTGCTTACCTCCGCATCAATTGCCCCCAGCTTTCCCGCATCAGCAAACGCATCAACATTTTCCAGCTCAAAAATATCAGGAAATTCGTCCAGTGCCTCCTTTACCTTAAGTTCGTTTTCACAGTTTGCTTCTCCTGAATTTTCTGTGTTAATAATAATATCAGGGTTCTGTGCCATAAACTCATCGCATAAAGTTTCCATCGCTGCCACCCATGTTACATCTGAACCAGAATACAAAAGTGAAAGTTCAACTATATCCTCTATACTGTCACTGTCTTCTGCCTTTACCTCTTTCATATTTGCACTCCCGATTAAGCTTCCTATAAGAATCACAATAAAAAACATACCTTTTTTTATTCTCATTTACATAATCTCTCCCTTTAAGTTTCTATCATTTTCAAGACTATATCTGATGTTTCTGGTGTCAGTTGTCATATTTCGTGCATGAAGTCCCCTATATGCAGACGGTGTAAGTCCATAAAATTTTTCAAAAGTATAAGAAAAATGCTGTCTGCTGTTATATCCGGAAGCAAATGCAATATCCGTAATTCCAAAACTACTATTGCAAAGCAGAAATACTGCCTGCTCCAATCTTTTCTGGTTTATATAATGATTGATCGTACATCCTATCTTGTCTGTAAACAATGCCTGAAGATATGATTTGTTAATATCCACATATGCCGCAATCTCTGGTATGCTGATTTCTTCCAGAAAATGTTTATCTATATAATCACAAGCTTTTTTCAAATAGATAACTCCTTGTGTGTTCTTCTTTAAGCTTATACAATATGTTAATTCTACCATCGTTCTACTGAACAGAAGTCCAAAAAGGAACTCCTGATCATCCACCTTATTCTGGCTCTTCTGAAGATAAGACAGTAAATCTTTTATTGCATATCCCAGATTTCTTCCATCATTTGCAGCGATATATCCCTGTGGCATCTGAAAACATTTCTGAAAATCCCGAATCTTCTCAAGCAAAATTTCTGCCTCCACTGCCGTTTCTTCTGAAGTCAGCGCAAACTCCAGATTCAATACAGAACACGGCCTCCCTTCTGTAATTTCCAGTTGATGCTGTATTCCGGGCAAAATATAAATAAACTCACTGGATTTCATTCGTAACCATTCATTCTGACAAAAAATCCTGCATTCTCCCGACGTTACATACATAATTTCAAAACTATCATGAGCATGACATTTCATATGATATTTTACCAACGATAACGCATAAAATGCAGTTACTTTAAAATACTGTTTCTCTTTTTGAAATATTCGATACATGACCAACTCTCCTTGTGTACCAATAAATTGATTTCCTGAACAATCTCGCATCTATAACAATCCTAACACATTTTTTGCTTTTTTACATCACACTCAAAAATTAAATGCGATAATATCTTGCATTTCATTATACAGCCGATAATAACTGTCACCAAACTTCTTAATAGACTATATACTGTAAAAAAACACAGGAGGGATTTTTATATGAGTTTTAAAATTGCATTTATTGGTGCAGGAAGTCTTGTATTTGCCAGAACATTATTTACAGATATTATATCTGTACCTGAATTTCACAATATCGAAATTGCCTTCACTGACATTAATCCGGACAATCTTGAAAAGACAAGAGAATTATGTCAGAGAGATCTGGACGCAAACAATATTCCAATCAGAATTGAAGCAACAACCAATCGTCGTGACGCCTTCAAAGATGCACGTTATATTGTTAACTGTGTGCGTATCGGTGGGCTTGAAGGATTTGAAACAGATGTAGAGATTCCATTGAAATATGGAATAGACCAATGTGTAGGGGATACCTTATGTACTGGTGGAATTATGTATGGACAGCGTGTTATCGCAGAAATGCTGAACTTTTGTAAAGACATTCGTGAAGTTTCCGAACCTGGAGCAATCATGCTGAACTATTCCAATCCAAACGCAATGGCTACATGGGCCTGTAACAAATATGGAAAAGTCCGCACTATCGGACTTTGTCATGGCGAAATTCACGGAGAACAGCAGATTTCAGAAGTTCTTGGTATTCCAAGAGAAGAGCTGGATGTCATCTGTGCCGGAATCAATCACCAGACCTGGTACATTTCTGTAAAACATAATGGAGAAGATATGATTCCTAAACTTCTGGCAGGATTCGAAGCGCATCCTAAATTCAGTCAAGAAGAAAAAGTCCGCATTGATATGTTAAAACGTTTCGGATACTATTCTACCGAATCCAATGGACATCTCTCCGAATATGTAGCCTGGTACCGCAAACGCCCTGATGAAATCAAAGACTGGATTAATCTTTATAACTGGATAAACGGCGAAACTGGTGGATACCTCCGTGTTACACGAGAAGAACGTAACTGGTTTGAAACAGATTTCCCGAAGATTCTGGCAGAACCAGCAAAAAAATTAGATGGTTCTGAACGAAGCAAAGAACACGCTTCTTATATTATTGAATCTCTGGAAACAGGACGTCATTACAGAGGACACTTTAATATTATGAATGAAGGATGCATCACAAATCTTCCATGGGAATCGGTAGTTGAAGTTCCCTGTTATGTAGATGGAAACGGAATCAGCATTCCTAAAGTAGGTGACCTTCCACTTGGCTGCGCAGCAGTATGCTCACAATCAATCTGGGTACAAAAGCTGGCAGTTGAAGCTGCAGTTCATGGCGATGTACAGCTTCTGAAACAGGCAGCTATGATGGATCCACTGACAGGTGCTGTATGCAACCCACCTGAAATCTGGCAGATGATTGATGAAATGCTGGTCGCTCAGGAACAATGGCTTCCACAGTACACAGAAGCAATCAAAGCGGCCAAAGAACATCTTGCAAATGACCCGCTGATTCCAACAAAAGATTACCATGGTGCTGCAAGGCTCCGCGAAAAAACCCCTGAAGAAGTAGCCGCAGAACGCGATGCACGTAAAATCACAGCCTGATTTTTCCAGAATGCTAATATACGAAAAATATACAAAATACAGCATGCTTATTAATACATATATCCTTCTAAATACAAAAGCTGACACATTCATCTGTGCCAGCTTTTTGTATTTTATCTGTAAATTTATATCAAATAATTCCCTGTCACTTCTCAGAAACAATTTATACTGTTTCTAATACTGGCAAAGCCCTGCCCTATGCATATTGCATTTTTTAACCGAATCAAGTAAGTCCCCTGCTTCAATTGCAAATATCCGCTTGACTTGAAACGTATGACTTACTTATTTTTAATCAGTCTATAGCAATTAAAACAGGAAACTTTCTCAGTTCAGCTAAAATCTCGTACGTTTATTCACATATTTCGCCTTATACTTAGAATAAACAATCGTCTGATCCTTATACAATCCATAATATCCCGAAGCCGCATAGCTGATAGAAACCGCAATCAGATAAAAAGGAACTCCCTTAAATCCAAACATTTCAAATGCGATCAGAATTGATGTGATCGGGCAGTTTGTCACTCCACAGAATACCGCCGTCATTCCACATGCAGCACAGATAGATGGCGAAAATCCCAGCCAGTTTCCCATCACACATCCAAAGGTAGCTCCTATACAGAACGAAGGAACAATTTCCCCGCCTCGGAATCCTGCACGCATTGTCAATGCAGTCAGTACCAGTTTCCAGAAGAAGTCCAGAGGTCTTGCATGTCCTTCCTCCACTGCCTTCTCAATCAGCTCTGCACCTGCACCCATATAATCTGAAGTTCCCATAAGTAATGTAATTCCAATCACCAGACAGGATCCCACAACTACACGCACATATGGATTCTTAAACCACCTTCCATATGCTCCGGCAACTCCATTCAGCACCATACAGAATACAATACTAATCACTGCACATCCAACAGCGATAGCACCCATTTTCAAACCTGTTTCAATAGTCAGCTTCGGAATATCCACTACATGAAAAGTCTCCGGTGTAACTCCCATTCCTGCCGCAAATCCGGATGCAACCAGGGAAGCAATCATACAAGGCATCAAAGCTGTATAATACATCACTCCTACACTGACTACCTCCAGTGCAAAAACAGCCGCAGCCATCGGTGTTCCAAACAATGCAGAGAATGCTGCACTCATACCACACATAACAATTACATGTCGGTCTTCCTCATCCAGATGAATCCAACGTCCAAGCTGATTGGCAATACTTCCACCAAGCTGTATTGCCGCACCTTCACGTCCTGCAGAGCCACCTGCCAGATGCGTAAGTGCTGTAGAAATGAAAATCAGAGGTGCAGATAAAATCGGCACATCGTCCTGTGATCTCACAGTAGAAAGCACCTGATTCGTACCTCCATCATCCTTACCAAATTTCTCATACAGGTATACAATAATTAATCCCATCACCGGAAGCAGATAGAACATCCATTCATTTTCTTTCCTGCAATTTGTCACACTCTTCAGCACAAAAGAAAACAGTGTACTCGCCGCTCCTGTAATACATCCTACAAGTACCGCGATCATCAGCCATTTTACAAGATTTCCCACATCACGCTGAATCTCACTACTATAATATTGAAGCTTTTTTTTCAGTAAGCTTTTCGCTTCCGTACTTTGTTCTTCCGTGTCATTCTCCTGATCTGCACGCTTTTCCTCTTTCTCCATTTCCCCCTCTTACCTTTCCTTATTATTTTACATACAAATTTGCTATTTCTATTTTAGCATACATTTTCCATATCTACCAGAAAGATAAGACAGAGAAAATAAAGGTTATTGGAATTATATGTTACTGTTCACTCCGTTCACAGTAACGTAGCCAAAATTCATTCCAGATTGCCTGCGGCAATGGAATTTTGGCTTGTATGTCTCGGGATTTTGGCATATTCATGCCAAAACACCTCGCGGAATAGAGGTGTGTGAACAGTAACAATTATATTACTGCTCACTCAGGCGTAGATTCACAATTGTATCCGATAACTTACTTAATTCGTTTAAAATGCAGTACATATATTAACGTTTTTCCCAACGTCTTCCTTCTCTGCAAAAGGTCCGGGAATTACCTTGGCACCTCTGTGTCCTCCAAAGTAATCGGTATCAAATGTTATCGGTGTTCCATCCGGATTTTCGAAGAATTCTTCCGGCTCAAAAGCTTTTCCCAAAACTTCTGTATTGATCATACGTCCGGAGAAATCTTCAAGAATCTCATATATATTTGTATCCAGGAAATATTTTCCGTCTTTCTCTGTTAATTCTACCTTCACATTCTCAGAAGAAACGAACCCATTTTTCTCATGTTTCCATGCCTTTGCACCATTAAGATAAACATTTCCTTCACTCCATACCGGTAAATGATCAAAATGAACTGATTCCAGTTTCTTCATGTCTGCAGGTTTTGTAAAATCAAACTGTGAAATCCATTCATCATACGTTGGATACTCATCAAACATCCAGGTTCCGACTTTTCTGTTTTCAGAATCAAATCCATCATCAGAATCATGCATTGTAATAAAATCTTCTGAAGGCCATTTCTGGACGAAAATATTATTATAGAAACGATCATCTCCATGAAGTATAGTCATAAATCCCATAACCTCTGTACGATGAGGCATATGATATGGTGTATAACGCCAACTGGTTCCTTCGCCTACACAAGTTAAAGCACCGCAGATCAGATTATGTACCATAGCAACACCCTGAGTAGCAAAACGCAGGCTGGCATCTGATAAAAGGATATTGTTATCAATAAGAGTAGGACCATGACCTACTTCAACAAAAATATCCTGGCACATCATACCACCTTTCAACTGTTTAGCAAATGCCGGACGCTGATTGTCATGGAGCAGGTTCTGAGAAAGTCGTGTACCCTGAGCTTCCCAATCACACCAGATTCCCATAGTACAATGATGAATATGATTTCTTCTCATAATAACATCAATTGCAGCATGCATTTTAATTCCGGCAATTTCTGCTCCGCCCAATTCCATCATATTGTTGATATGGTGAATATGATTATCCTCAATAATACTGAATACACCACCCATACGCCCGATAATACCACCCTGCTCACAGTGGTGGATATTGTTTCGGCGGATAATATGACTTCCTACTTTTTCCTTAAGCCAGCCATGATACTGTCCACGGCATACCGCGTCTCTTTCCATTTGAGTTGGACTCTTAACATATTTATTAGTAAAATAATGATCATTTTCCGGATCATAATATTTTCCAAGAGAAATTCCTGCACATTTGCTGTTAGAAATTTCGCAATCCTCAATGATCCATCCTTTACTCCAGTGAGGCCCGATCATGCCATCCTGATAAGCTGCAGGCGGTGCCCAGGTAGTTGCTGCTTTTGTAACTACGAAACCACTGACTGTGATATATCCAACACCTGTTTTTGATGGCATAAAGCATTCACGGCGTACATTAATTTCTACATTTTCCTCATTTGGATCTGCTCCATGAAAATTCGCATAAATTACTGTCTCATCTTTTTCCTGATCCTGTTCTGTGTACCATTTATAAGTAGATTCCTCTGGAACCCAACTACACTCATAAACCTCGGCTTTAATACATTCCTCTACACTTCCAGCCTCATAAAGTGCTCGGTTATTAAGATATACACATCCTGTATGTTTGTCAGCTTTAGCAAAATACCAGTCTCCATATACCATAGTTGTATATGGATTATAGTTGCCAAAAAGACTGTTCGCAACACGGCATACCCATACGTTTTCCTTATAAGGAACCCATGACTGAATTCGTTCTGCTCCGGTAATAACTGCCCCAAGAGGCTCTACACTCCTGTAAGTAATTCTGGCATCCTCTCTACCCGCATGAACAGGATCTACATATTCCCGATAAACTCCAGGAGCTACCCAAACTTCATCCCCCGGCTGTGCAATTTTTGCTGCATCATTAATATGACGAAACGGCATCTGTTCTGTACCATTACCATCATGACCAGCATTTACATTTACATAAATCTTCATGAAAAACCCTCCCATATATGTTTCTATTATAGCAATCCTCGTAAATAATGCATTTAAGACAGTTCAGCATGATTTCACACTCTGATGGGCTGGATTAAGATGTATTATTTTAGAGAATTAATAGATTTTATAAATTTTGCTTATAATTTTAAAACCCATTTTCCTGCAAGACAATATATTTTTAATCCCACTTTCTATAATTTTCTATGTAAATGGTCAGAAGTTTCAGACATTCCTTTCTATAGATTTTTGCACACAAAAAAACCAGCTAGATGATAGCTGGTTTTTACTGTACCTTCAAAACTACATACATGTTGACATTTCCTTGAGATTCATTCTTCCTGCGATTCTTGGTCAAGCCCTCACCCGATTAGTAACAGTCAGCTCCATGTGTTGCCACACTTCCACCTCTGCCCTATCTACCTCGTCGTCTTCAAGGGGGTTTACTTCTTTCGAATGGGATATCTCATCTTAAGGGGGGCTTCACGCTTAGATGCCTTCAGCGTTTATCCCTTCCGGGCTTGGCTACTCGGCCGTAGACTTGGCAGTCTAACCGATGCACCAGCGGCCCGTCCATCCCGGTCCTCTCGTACTAAGGACAGCTCCTCTCAGATATCCTACGCCCACGCCGGATAGGGACCGAACTGTCTCACGACGTTCTGAACCCAGCTCGCGTACCGCTTTAATGGGCGAACAGCCCAACCCTTGGGACCTACTACAGCCCCAGGATGCGATGAGCCGACATCGAGGTGCCAAACCACTCCGTCGATGTGAACTCTTGGGAGTGATAAGCCTGTTATCCCCAGGGTAGCTTTTATCCGTTGAGCGATGGCATTCCCACTTAATACCACCGGATCACTAAGCCCTACTTTCGTACCTGCTCCACCCGTCGGTGTCGCAGTCAAGCTCCCTTCTGCCTTTGCACTCTTCGAATGGTTTCCGTCCATTCTGAGGGAACCTTTGGGCGCCTCCGATACCCTTTCGGAGGCGACCGCCCCAGTCAAACTCCCCGTCTGGCATTGTCCCACCGCCGGGTCACGGCGGCTGGTTAGAAACCCAATACTGCAAGGGTGGTATCCCAACAGCGGCTCCATGGCAACTGGCGTTACCATCTCCTAAGCCTCCCACCTATCCTGTACATGCAATACCGAGTCCCAGTACCAGACTGGAGTAAAGCTCCATGGGGTCTTTCCGTCCTGGCGCAGGTAACCAG